>JBIPOM010000256.1:0-4945 GCA_044379175.1 Flavobacterium sp.
ACTCTGCATCAGCCGCACAATCAGCAGTTTTTTCAGTCCACTCTGTTGCTTCAGTCATCATAGAAGTATAATCTGTCATTACAGACATATCATCGGGATTTTTTTGCATCTTCTTGATAATCGCAATGTACTCGTCCATAAATTCTTCATACTCTTCTAAAAACTCATCACAATCAACTGAAGAGGAACTCATTTCATTACTTTCAGAATTAGATGAACTTTCGCTATCAAATTCTTCTTCACCCGAATAATTAATATCACTAGGTGTATCTGGTAAAGAAATTTCTTCTTCACTTTTATCATCGCCCCCGCAGCTTGTCAGGATTGTTGAAGCAAATAAGATTGCTCCGAAAATTGTCATTAATTTTTTCATTTTGTATTTTATTCAAATTCCCCTACTCATAAGGCTTTTCGGATTTCGCCCCGTTTTTTTGAGTGGGTTCTGGACTCCACTTATAAAGTTCAATAATACTAATTTTTTGTCACATTAGGTGTTCAGCCTGCTGGCTTTCGCCGACCTGCTTGGTTTTTACTTTACATTCCAGCTGCAGCGTTTGCAATTTTCATTTGGATTGCAGCAAACTTAGAAGCAAACTCTGCATCAGCCGCACAATCAGCAGTTTTTTCAGTCCACTCTGTTGCTTCAGTCATCATAGAAGTATAATCTGTCATTACAGACATATCATCGGGATTTTTTTGCATCTTCTTGATAATCGCAATATACTCGTCCATAAATTTTTCATACCCTTCTAAAAACTCATCACAATCACCTAAAGATGAACTCATTTCACTACTTTCAGAATTAGATGAACTTTCGCTATCAAATTCTTCTTCAACAATTTCCGAATTAAAACGTATTTTCTTGCCCTTTTTATATTTTTCCAATAAATTAACTGCATCTTCTTCTGTGCTAATAGAGCCTTGACCGGAAACATATAGTGTCAACCATTCTTCGCCAGAACCCCTTTTCAAATAAGTTGCTAAATCTGTATCTGTATTGGCCGAAAGTTCAAATTCTAAAGGAGCACCTTGTTCATCTAACGCTTTTCCATGAAGGCTTGGACCATAATTATTGTAACCTTGTCCAGCTTTAACATCAATAGATTTAATGAATTTAAACTTCACTTTCATTGTTCCGTCATAACCTAATAAAAACTCATTTTCATTTTTTGTGAGTTCAAACAAATAAGAACCTGGCACGACTTCAATATACTCAGCAAGTGGTCCATCAATTAAGGTCACTCCATCATATTTTAAATCTGTCGGTGGGTCTGGCAGATTGATTTTTTCTTTTTCTTCACTTTTATCATCGCCTCCGCAGCTTGTCAGGATTGTTGAAGCAAATACGATTGCTCCGAAAATTGGCATTAATTTTATCATTTTGTATTTTATTTAAATTTACATTTTCCTAATCATAAGGCTTTTCGGATTACGCCCCGTTTTTTAGAGTGGGGCCTGGTCTCCACTTTGAAAGTCCAATAATAGTCTTTTTTTGTCACATTGGGTGGTAAGCCTTTCGCCTTTCGCAGACCTGCTTGGTTTTTAAACTTCCCCCCCGCCATTTTTTTTAGGTGCTGTTACAAGCTGGCCGTTCTTGTCTCTCGTTGTTCGATCTTTGATTTATGCTGCATTTTTTTGTCTGCAGTGCGTTTGGGTAGGTAAGCTATTTTGCGGATTTTGGTTTTAGTGTTGGCTTGTGCGACCTGCAAATGTGCTTGACTGCGAAGCGTTGGCTATTATTGTTTTGCTTTATATATCGAGTGCGTAAATAAAATAAAAACTAACAATAAAATCCCATTGATTATGACATAACTTGGAACAGAAAAATTAATAAACGTAAAAATTAGGTTACTAATCAAAGCAATTGCAAAAAATATACCCGAAACAACTCTAATATTGGTCGTTGTTCTCGGAAGTTCAAAACTTGCTCCGATAGTCATTACCAATGCTGTCGCAAGAAAAACAAAACTACCTGCACTTAATAGTATTTTATTTTCACTATCGTGAAAACTATACAAGCCATAAGCGATAAGTAAACTTACCGCTATGGCTATAATTGTTTGTACAAAATTTATTTTCATAATCTTAAGGATTTTGTTGAAATGGAGGTGGTGCTAATGCAACCAGCTTTAAAATCTCAGGCAATTTTTGGGCAATTTCCCACTTTGGTAAACCTGGTTTCCAAATGTAAGTTTCCTTAACAACTTTTTTTTCAGCAATTAAACGAGATAATTCCTGCTCCGAAAAAGGACCAGCTTGATTGCCGTCTATCATTGCGTAATAAAATTGTGGTGCTGCTGTTTGCATCGGATTCATAGAACCCGGAACGTGCATGTTAGTCATTGCGCTATTCATGGTGTTAACCATTTGCTGTGCAACAGCCATACCCATTCCGAATTCTACTAATCGGTTTATTGAAAAAAAACTATCATCATTCATAATGTTACATTTTAATAGTTAAACAACTGGTGGTGGCGGTGGTGGTGGCACTGCTCCAAACAAATTTGCAAGTTCTTGAACATTCCCTGCTACTTCCCAACCAGCCATACCTTGTTTCCAAACATGAGTGTTTTTCTGTAACTGTCCGTTTTGAACCATTTGTTGTAATTGTTGCCAATTAAAAGGTCCCGCTGTTTGTCCATTTACAGAAACACTATACTGAATTTGAGGTGGTGGCGGTGGTGTGTTTTGTTGTTGGTTCATATTCTGCCCCATTTGGTTCATCATACCAGCCATTTGATTACCCATTGCTCCGCCCATCATCATTCCTGTCATCATGCCTGCAGGGTTCATTCCTCCACCGCCTCCACCTAAGTCCATGTTTCCCATATTTCCAAGGCTTTCAGCACCAGTTTTTAAAACATCTGTTTGTTGGTTTAGCGCATGCGCTCCGATAAAATTAGTTTCAGTTTGAAGCTTTTGTGCTCGCTGCGCTTCTTCTCTTTGAATTCGTATAGTCTCCTCCATATTCAGAGCATTAATGCCCTGCAAGTCTTCCAAGTTTTTAATGTTAACATCTGTTTGTGCTACAGTTGTTTTCATTGTTTGTTCGGCTGTGATTTTAAGTAACCCAGCATAACCTTGACTTTCTTTGTCTGCCTCAATAGTTGCTAGGTCAAAGCGCTTGAGATTTACTCCAAAATCATTAATAAAAGCCTCTCTGATTTTCGGTTCAATTAAATCGTTAATTTCAAGAAGTTTCCTTTCAAGTTGTAAGACAGGCATTCCTTTATCAGCAGGCAAATTTGTAATATAGCCTTTCACATATTTTGTAACCATATCTTTTATTTGTTTCGTAAAATCTTCCATTTCGAAGTTTATCATTCGATGAAGTTTTACAAAAGCCTTATAATCGGTAATGTTAAAAGTGATTGAACCCCTTGCAGCTATGGGAACACCAAAATCTAAAAATCTTGGGTCAAATACATCGAAATAAGGAATTCCAAATTTCACTTGAATATTGCCCGATAAATTTATGAAATAGATTTCAGCTTGAAATGGCGAAGCACCGCCAAAAGCAGCACCAACAATGCTTGAAAGTATTGGAAAGTTTGCTGTTTTTATAGTTTGGTCATAAGGGCCAACAATAAAATCTTGCATTGAACCGTCTTTTTGTTGGTAAACAAAAACGGCTAACTCACCATCTTTTACTCGTAAACTACTTCCGTAGCGTATGGCATTTTCCCTTTTCGTAGAATTGGCTTCGACCGAAGGTCGCCATTTCCAAACAAGATATTCTTGTTCGTCACAGCGGATTGCATCCATCAATCCGCCCTCTGATTTATTTCCAAATAGGCCCATGTTTTTTTATTTTTTAATTTTAATTACTTCATAGTCAATAAGCATTTGTTCAATGGATTGAATTGTTGCTTTGTCATCAGTCATTGAAAGTTTTGCTTTTGTAAAGACTTGCTCAGCTTTTTTCTTCCAAATTGAGTTCCATTTCGTAATGTATTTCCCTTCTTCATCAAAACGTTTTATAATACTTATAGTTTGAATTTTACTCACTGATAAAGTAATGAATTCTATGATTTCTTCACGTGAATTTGGCACCGGAAAATTCATAATCATCTCTTCTTTGCGTGAATCAGTAGTTGACCATTTTGAAGGTTTTGATTTATTTATTAAATAAGTTAATAATTTTAATGGTATTAATATCCACCAAAATATCCACCACTTTATTAATGTTCCAACGGAAATACCTGATTCCTGTTTTTGATTGTCATACGGGTTTTCTTTTCTATTCGATTCAAGTTCATCAAGTTTTTCAAAAAACTTAGTTATATTCTGAGATGCTTCAATATTTCTAAATTCAGTGCTACAGTCCGAGCATTTAGTTGCAAATGATTGGACAATAGCCCCACATGCGGGACATTTTTTAACATCTCCAAATTTGTCTGATTTAGGTGTTGCAACTGATGGCGCAGCTGATTTCAAAGTTTGTTGTTTTTCAAATAACTTGGCATCAAGCACCATTTCAAACTCGTCAAGGTCAATGCCAGTTGATTCAGCTTTTTTAAAGAGAATTTGTTTTTCTTTTTCTGTCAACTCGCCATCTGCTAATGCAAGATTTATGAGACTTTCAATTTGTTCGTTGTACATATTGTTTAAGTTAAATTGTTTTGGCTCCGATTAAGGTGTTTGCGTTCAACATATTATTGAATTGTCGCTCGTGGGCAGGGAAAAAACATGTGTTTGGTTGCGAAGAGAAGGTTGCAGCGTAGCGCAGCCACAATCTTGCTTTTGTGCGGTTGGCTTTCTTTTTTCTTCTTTGTCTTTAGGTAGCAAAAATTTCATTGTCATTGTGTAATTTTTTTATTCGGCTTGCTTTGCGACGTTCACGCAGTGAATGTTGCAAAGCAATTAGTTGTATGTCGTTGGACTTTCAAACGATTTACCATTGCTCGAATTTAGCAAAAAAAGAGTTATGCTGAGCGAATATTTT
>JBIPOM010000158.1:0-4909 GCA_044379175.1 Flavobacterium sp.
AAAAGAAAATTTGCTAATTTTGCAAAAAAAAGAAACCATGATTTTACCTATATACGGATATGGCGAAGCTGTTTTAAGAAAAGTTTGCGAAGACATTACACCAGAATATCCAAACTTAACCGAAACACTAAGCAACATGTATGAAACCATGTACAATGCTTATGGTGTGGGTTTAGCAGCTCCTCAAGTTGGTTTACCCATTCGCTTGTTTGTAATTGATACAACACCTTTTGCCGATAGCGATGATATATCTAAAACAGAAGTAGAAGCATTAAAAGATTTTAAACAAACTTTTATTAATGCTAAAATTATAAAAGAAGAGGGTGAAATTTGGGGTTTCAATGAAGGGTGTTTGAGCATACCTGATGTAAGGGAAGATGTTTTTAGACATGAAACCATTACAATTGAATATTTTGACGAAAATTTTGTAAAAAAAACCGAAATGTATAGCGGTTTAATAGCACGCGTTATTCAGCATGAATACGACCATATTGAAGGTGTTTTATTTACTGACCACCTTTCTATGTTAAAGAAAAAATTGGTAGGCAAAAAACTGCAAAACATTATGGAAGGCAAAGCCAAGCCAGATTATAGAATGAAATTTGCTAATTTAAAAATCAAATAAAGTAGCCCTAAAATTTTTATATTTTATTTTGGATTTTCAAATTGGAAATTCATTTTTTAAAATATATATTTGCTCACATTTAAATTATAACCCATGAGTTTTCAAAAAATATTAGCCATTTCTGGGAAACCAGGACTTTACGAATTAAAAGTACAAACCCGTTCTGGATTTGTGGCAGAATCTTTATTAGATGGAAAAAAAATAACTGTCGGATTAAGAAGCAATGTTAGTTTATTAACTGAAATTGCCGTGTTTACTTACAATGAAGAAGTAAAATTATTAGATATTTTTAAATCAATAGCTACCAAAGAAAACGGAGAAGCTACTATTTCGCACAAAGAAGCAGACGACAAATTAAAAAGCTATTTCCGTGAAATTTTACCAGAATATGACGAAGACCGAGTATACACTTCGGATATTAAAAAAATATTTAATTGGTATAATATTTTACAACCCAAAGGCTATGTTACTTTAGACGCTTTAAATGCAGAAGTAAAAGAAGAAACCGCTGAATAACCTTTTTACATAAAAAAAATAGTATATCCCATTCTTTATTTAGTTTGGGATTTTTTTTTAACTTTGGGTTCTGGGTGAAGGGTTTGGGGTGAAGGGTAAAGGGTAAAGGGTAAAGGGTTTAGGGTTTAGGAGATAAGTCTTTATTCTAACAATCTAAAAAGCTAAAAGCTAATCGATGAAAGCTAAAAGCTAATCGCTGAAAGCTAAAAGCCATTAAATTTTGAACAACCAACAACGAATTTTGAATTTTGAAATAAAAGAATGAACACAAGAGCACAACAACTACAAGCCTTTGAAAGATTACTGGATATTATGGACGATTTACGTGAGAAATGTCCGTGGGATAAAAAGCAAACGTTAGAAAGTTTACGTCATCTTACCATTGAGGAAACGTATGAATTAGGTGATGCTATTTTAGACCATAATTTACCTGAAATTAAAAAAGAACTGGGCGATTTGTTGCTACACATTGTGTTTTATGCCAAAATAGGTTCGGAAACCAATGATTTTGACATTGCCGATGTGACCAATAGCATTTGCGATAAGTTAATAGACCGCCATCCACATATTTATGGCGATGTTATTGTGGAAAACGAAGAACAAGTAAAACAAAATTGGGAAAAACTAAAATTAAAAGAAGGCAGAACTTCCGTATTAGAAGGCGTCCCGAAAAGTTTACCTGCTTTAGTAAAAGCCAGCAGAATTCAAGATAAAGTAAAAGCCGTAGGATTCGATTGGGAAGAAACCCATCAGGTTTGGGAAAAAGTACAAGAAGAAATTGCAGAATTACAAGTCGAAATAGCAGCAAACAATCAAGATAAAATGGAAGCCGAATTTGGCGATGTATTATTCTCTATGATTAATTACGCCCGCTTTTTAAACATCAACCCAGAAGACGCCTTAGAACGCACCAACAAAAAATTCATCAACCGATTTAAATATCTAGAAAGCAAAGCCATCGAATTAGGCAAATCATTATCTGATATGAGTTTAGCCGAAATGGATGTGTTTTGGGAAGAAGCTAAGAAGGTATAGGGTGAAGGGTTAAAGGTAAAGGGTGTTAGGTATGAGTGAAAATGATATAATTAATTAAACCTTTCCCAATTCTGAAAGTCTAAACTTAAATTTATTTACAGTTAGTAATCAAAAAAATATAGTATGAGAAACAAAATCCTTCTAATTAGCTTTATATGTTTTTTTATTTCTTGTAGCGATAGCGACGAAAATCCTGCTTCAAATTCATCTTCTATACCACCTGTGGAAGCAATGTATTTTCCACCAAATACAGGCACTTGGGAAACCAAAACACCTGAAATTTTGGGTTGGAATACGACAAACATTGCGGCACTTGACGCCTACTTAACCGAAAAAAACACCAAAAGTTTTATCGTTTTACACAACGGAAAAATAGTTTTAGAAAAGTATTACAACGGCCATTCTGCTACTACTCCTTGGTATTGGGCAAGTGCAGGAAAAACGTTAACGGCAACCGTTACAGGGATTGCTGCACAAGAAGGACTAATAAATATTAACAACAAAGTATCCGATTATATAGGAACGGGCTGGACGAGTGCGCCTTTAGCAAAAGAAAACCTAATTACTTGCAAGAATTTATTGAGTATGAATTCTGGATTAAATGATGCTTTGGGCGATGTGGTTACCCCTGCAAATTTACAATACGTAGCCGATGCAGGTACCCGTTGGGCCTACCATAATGTATATGTAAAATTACAAGATGTGGTAGCCACTGCCACATCCCAAACGTGGGACAACTATTTTAACAACAAATTACGCAACCCAATTGGGATGACAGGCGCTTGGGTAACCGATCCAACGGCATTAAGTGTGTATTGGAGCAACAGCCGAAGTATGGCGCGTTTTGGGTTACTGGCTTTAGCCAATGGAAATTGGAATGGTACACAAATTATTAATTCAAATTATATGAATGCTGCCACTACAACTTCTCAAACAAATAATTTAGCTTATGGCTATTTGTGGTGGTTAAACGGAAAAAGCAGCTTTCGTCTTCCACAAAGTCAATTGCAATTTAATGGTAGCCTAATTTCTACCGCTCCGGCAGATATGTATTGCGCATTGGGTAAAAACGACCAAAAAATTTACGTAGTGCCAAGCCGTAAATTAGTCATTATAAGAATGGGGGAAGCTGCAGACAGTAGTAACTTGGCCTTATCTAATTTTGATGAAGTGCTTTGGCAGAAAATTAATGCGGTGGTGAATTAGAGTTTTAGATTGTTAGAGTTTTAGATTGTTAGAGTTTTAGATTGTTAGAGTTTTAGATTGTTAGATATTTAGATTAAAGACTTTTTACTTTACTCTATTCTAATAGTAATGAATCATTCATCAAAAAAATATTAATATCAAAAAAGGTTGCTGCAAATTTAAACCCCTTGATGATTTGTGATAAAAAATTATTATATTTGATATAAATAAAAAGCGACACAAAACATTCGCATATCTACTTGAATATTGGTGTATATACGAAACTTTATTGCGCATATATAATAGTTACCAGTAATTTTAATGAGACAAGTATTATTTATAATATTATTCCTTTTTAGCCTAAATATTTCTGGACAAATACTAACCGAAAAAGTTGGTGAAATAGAAGTGCAATTAATTGGACATCATTTTAAACAAAACTCTGACGGAGAATTAACAAAAAAGAAATCAAACAAGAGAAATAGACCATTCTTAAAAATGTATTTTGACTCTAGGGGAATCTTATTGAAATCTGTAAGTTTTGGAAAACACCACAACACTGATTTGAAGCTGACTAATAATATCAAAGTATACGAATATGAGAATGGAAAACTTTCAAAATCAATTGAGTATGAATCAGATTATCAGAAGAATATATATCCATATTGGAAATCAAAATATATCTACAATAAAAAAGGAGAACTAGTTGACGAATCAACTTATTATTACGAAAATGATTCTTTATTTTTTAGAACAACTTATGAGTACGACTTGAATTCAAATAAAGTAAAGTCCATTTTTAATCCAACATATTATTACCATCGAGAATTTGACTCAATAAATAGAATAATAGCATTCAAGCAGATTTATGATAGTAAATTGAGATGGGATTGGAATTACAAATACTCTAACAACCAAAGAATTGGGATTTTCCAAACTCATTACAACGATGGAAAAGACTATTCTAAAAAAGAGATTCAATCATACAATACTAGAGGCTTACTAATCGAAACTGAAGAAATTTATCTTTCAGAAAAAGGACTTAACGAAAAGACTAAAATATATTATTATAATAATGGTCTTATCAAAAGAATTCAACGCTTTCAATCTCATAGCACTCAAGATGAATATGAAATGATTTCTTATTCGGAAGTTAAGATTAAAAGTAAAATAAAAGTTGATTCTAAAATTGTGGAAAAAATTAATAACCAAATTAGTATTGAATAAAAAAACTACCTGTAACAGGGGTTTGGCAAGATTGCAAATTTTGTAGTAAATACACGTTTATTTCTCGCAAGAAATTTTATCTTTGATAGAAAATAATCGGTTCCAAAGTTCGCAACCTCGCCAAGCGCCGGAACGTCAGACTGTGAAAAAACCTCCGTAAACAATGAGGAAATTGAAAAAATACATACTATTATCTTTTACATTTTGTCTGTTAATTTCTTCTTGTAAGAATAAAACTGTTATTGAAACTGAATTGGATTCACTTGGAATCAAATCAGGAAATTTCAACGAAATTGACACCATTTTCTATGAAAATAAAAA
>JBIPOM010000159.1:0-4896 GCA_044379175.1 Flavobacterium sp.
AAAACAGGTTTTAAATTGGCTAATGCTTCAACCGAAGTTCCTAATCTTGGTCCTTCATCTTTGGAAACGACATACGACTTTGTTTCTTTTTTACCGTTTTCATTAACAAACGTATGTTCTATATTTATAGGTACAATTTGACTATCAAATTTCCCATCTGCTTGAGCCTTTAAGGCTTTCATATGCGATTCGTAAGCAAATTTATCTTGATCTTCTCTTGAAATATTAAATTGTTTAGCAACTGCTTCAGCTGTTAAACCCATTCCCCAATAATAATCTTCATTACCAGCGGCAGCGACTTTATAATCTGGAGTAGGTTTATAACCACCCATTGGAATATAACTCATACTTTCAGCGCCACCAGCAATAATACAATGTGCCATGCCTGATTGAATTTTTGCGGTTGCCATTCCTATAGTTTCTAATCCAGATGCACAATATCTGTTAACGGTTACACCAGGAACATCAGTCACTTTTAATCCCATTAAAGAAATTAAACGACCTACGTTCAAACCTTGTTCTGCTTCTGGCATGGCGTTTCCTACCATCACGTCATCAATTCTTGTTTTATCGAAATTTGGCAATTGCGACATCATGTGTTCGATAGTTTCTGCAGCTAACTCGTCAGGTCTTTTAAATCTAAAAAGTCCTTTTGGTGCTTTTCCTACTGCTGTTCGATATGCGGATACTATATAAGCTGTTTTCATATTAGTCCCCTAGTCCCCAAAGGGGGAATTCCTATTAGGGGTAAATAGGATTTTAAATTATCAATATTTATTTCGCTCCATTATTCCCCCTTTGGGGTTAGGGGCTTTTAATTTCTTAATGGTTTCCCTTTCGTTAACATAAACTGAATGCGTTCTAATGTTTTTCTTTCTGTACAAAGTGATAAGAAAGCTTCACGTTCTATATCTAATAAATATTGTTCAGAAACTAAAGTTGGTTCAGATAAATCACCACCAGCCATCACATAAGCTAATTTATTAGCAATTTTTTGATCGTGCTCTGAAATATATTGACCAGCTACCATTTGGTCGGTACCAACTAAAAACATACCTAGAGCTTGTTTTCCTAATACTTTAATATCAGTTCTTCTTACTGGCTGAGTATAGCCTTGATTTGCCATTTGTAAAGCCACTTGTTTTGCAGTAGCAATTTGACGTTCTTTATTTACAACAACAATATCTCTCCCTTTTTGAAGTACACCAATATCAAATGCTTCATAAGCAGATGTGGCTACTTTTGCCATTCCAACGGTTAAAAAATATTCTTGTAATACATTTAATTCGACATCGTTTTTTCTAAATAAATCGGAAGCACGAAGTGCCATTTCTTTAGAACCACCACCACCAGGAATTACGCCAACTCCAAATTCTACTAATCCAATATATGTTTCAGCAGCAGCAACGGCTCTATCAGAATGCATCGTTAATTCACAACCACCACCAAGAGTCATTCCGTGTGGCGCTGCAATAACTGGAATAGACGAATAACGGCAACGCATCATCGTGTCTTGAAACATTTTGATAGCCATATTTAATTCATCATATTCTTGCTCAACGGCTAACATGAAAATCATAGCTAAGTTTGCCCCTACAGAAAAATTCGTACCTTGATTTCCAATTACCAAACCTTCGTAGTCTTTTTCAGCCATATCAATAGCTTTGTTGATTCCTTGTAAAACACCTGCACCAATAGAATTCATTTTAGAAGTAAACTCTAAATTGATAATTCCGTCACCTAAGTCGGTAATAATGCTTTCGCTGTTATTCCAAACTTTTTTGCTTTCGCGTATGTTGTCTAAAATTATAAAAGCATCTTGTCCCGGAATTTTTTCTGTTTGATTTTTATCTATATTATAGAAATAAGTTGCACCATCTTTTACAGAATAAAAAGTCGTATTTCCAGATGCTACCATTTGTGTTACCCAACTTGCAGGTTGAAAACCTTCCGCTTGCATTAATTCAATTCCTTTTTGAACACCGATAGCATCCCAAATCTCAAATGGTCCATTTTCCCAACCAAAACCAGCTTTCATCGCATCGTCAATTTTGTAAAAAGCATCTGTAATTTCTGGAATTCTGTTAGAACAATAGGTAAACATGGAAGCGAAGTTTTTACGATAAAATTCGCCAGCTTTGTCTTTTCCTGTGATTAATACTTTAAATCTTTCAATTGGTTTATCGATGTTTTTGGTTAATTCTAAAGTAGCAAAAGAAGCTTTTTTAGTGGCACGATATTCTAATGTATTTAAATCTAAAGACAAAATATCTCTACCATCTTTTTTATAGAAGCCTTGATTAGTTTTACTTCCTAACCATTTGTTTTCCATCATTTTATTGATAAATTCTGGCAATTTAAATAACTCTAAAACTTCGTCAGTCTTACAATTTTCATAAATTCCGTTAGCAACATGAACTAAAGTATCTAAACCAACTACATCCACAGTTCGGAAAGTTGCCGATTTTGGTCGACCAATAACTGGTCCAGTTAATTTATCAACTTCTTCGATTGTTAAACCCATTTCTTTTACTTGATGAAACAAGCTCATAATTCCGAAGATTCCAATTCTGTTTCCGATAAAAGCGGGTGTATCTTTGGCAACTACTGATGTTTTTCCTAAAAATTTTTCTCCATAATTGTTTAAGAAATCTAATACTTCTTTAGAAGTTTGAGGTCCTGGAATAATTTCAAATAATTTCAAATAACGTGCAGGATTAAAAAAGTGCGTTCCACAGAAATGTTTTTGAAATTCTTCACTTCTGCCTTCACTCATAAAGTGAATTGGTATTCCTGATGTGTTTGAAGTAACTAAAGTTCCTGGTTTACGGAATTTTTCAAGTTGTTCGAATACTACTTTTTTAATATCTAAACGTTCAACTACAACTTCAATAATCCAATCACAAGAAGCTATTTTTGCCATATCATCAGTAGTATTTCCAGTAGTAATTCTACTAGCAAAACTTTGATGATAAATTGGGGAGGGTTTTGACTTTAAAGCATTCGCTAAATGATCGTTAACCAATCTGTTTCGAACGACTTTACTTTCTAAAGTCAATCCTTTTTTTGTTTCTGATTCTGTTAATTCTCTTGGAACTATATCTAATAGAAGAACTTCCACACCAATATTTGCAAAATGACAAGCTATTCCACTTCCCATAATTCCAGATCCTATAACTGCAACTTTTTTAATATTTCGTTTCATTTATATTTGTTTTTTATTTGGAGATCAATAATTATTAAATTACCTAAAATTTATGATTAAATTATTTACGAATGATTTTTTTATCAAAAATCTCTTTTTCAAGAATATTTTCATTAATTATCTCAGTTACTTCAATAAAATTTTGAAGTTGTACTTCTGTTATTTTAGACTTTATTACCTCATTAAATTTTAAAACCGTCTGTTTAGATAATTCTCTTTTTTGTTTTCCCTCTTCAGTTAAATAAATTAAAACACCTCTTCCATCAGCTGGGTTTTTCTTGCGTACAATCAATCCCTTTTGTTCCATAGATTTTAAAGTCCTAGTTAAACTAGTTGCCTCCATACCCATTCTCGGTCCTAATGCCGTTGAAGGAATCCCTTTATCTTTATCTATACTTAATAAAGCAAATCCTGTCGCCATAGTTGCACCATACTTTGTCGCTTCTTCATTATACATCTTTGAAACCATTTGCCAAGTATATCTCAAAATATAATCAATAGTCAGATCTTTCATTTAAATATTTTTTTCAAATATAAAAAAAAATACTATGCACGCATAGTATTTGTGTAAAAATTTTTCATTTTTAATACTCGCATATGTAAATTTACAAATAAAAAGAAATGAAAAATCATTTTTGATACTAATAAATTGTTAAATCTTATTAGTTCGAATAGGTATTATTTAATAGTAATTGGCACTTATTATTTTAGTTGAATAGAGCACCAAATTGGAATATGATCAGATATTTTTCTTGCTTCCTTTACAGACTTAAATAAAGTATAAAAAGGTACTATTCCACTATTTACAACTTTAACCTTACTTTCTTTGTAGAAAATATTATCATACTCTGAAGCTAAACAATCATTTTTTATACATTTCTGGCGTAAACTTGTCTTTTGATTTTGAAAAACACTAAAAAATCCAATTTTTTTAATAGGAAAAAAAACACTGTGGCTTTGAGGACAATTAAAATCACCCATAAAAACTAAATTAAGTTTTGGATATAAATTGGGGAAAAATTTAAAATATTTTATTTCGCTTGCTGGGTTTTTATTTTTTGGAACAGCGTGAAATGAGACCAAAGTAATTGATTTCCCTTTATATAGAAAAGTTCCCATAAAAGGTTCACGATCTATTTCTTTTTGATAGTTTTGATCTAACCAACAGATTCCTATTTTTTTAACAATTGAAGGTTTCCAAATAAAAGCATAACGTTCGCGACTTGATGGATTCGTACTCGTTGTTGGATTGCTTATTACATATTCCCATTTTGAACCTTTCCTATTTAAAATAGAAACCAATCTACTAACGGCTTTTGTACCTCCATAACCAGCAACTACTTCTTGAATTGCAATTATATCATAACTATTTATAGCATTAGCCATCACTTCCAATTCCCTATCAGATTTTGATTTTCCTAAATTCATAATATTCCAAGTACAAACAGATACCTGAGAAAAAGAAAAATAAAAGAATAATAAGAAAATAAATAAGTATTTATTAAATAACATATTTTTTTTTGCTAAGATATAAATAACTTCTATTATATACTTAAAAAAAGATTTCCCTTTCAGGTCGTGTGATCCGTTATATGCTTTTGGTTTAATTTTTAAAAAAAAAGTATACCACTACACCCACTAACGCAAAGCTTATCATAAGATTTCTTTGCTATAACACTATTTCTTTTACA
>JBIPOM010000160.1:0-4890 GCA_044379175.1 Flavobacterium sp.
TAGGCAATTGAAAAGCAATTGTAGCTAATTTTTTTAATTCTGATTTTATTTCTGATAGTTTCATTTTAAGTAATTATTTAATTATCAACTAAAGTTTTATTTAACAACATTTAGCATCTAACTTAATATACATTCCCATAAAATAGCGTCCAATAGACTCAAACACCTCTTTATTCAAACAATAACAAATTGATTTTCCTTCAATAGTACCTTGAATGATATTGGCATTTTTTAATTCTCTTAAGTGTTGAGAAATGGTTGGTTGTGCTAATGGTAATTCATTAACAATATCGCCACAAATACAAGAATCGACCTTTAATAAATACTGAATAATAGCGACTCTAGCCGGATTTGCCATAGCTTTAAACAAGTTGGCCATATCGTTTTGTTCTGTTGTAAAAGATTCAGATTTTGTTATTCCCATTTTGTCATATTTACATATTGCAATATTACGATAATAATATAAATAAAAAAAAATGTTTCTGTAATAAAAAAAACATTTTAGTTGAATTTATTTAAAACCAATTTCGTTTTTTGAAGTAAATAATCATAGATACAAACAAAAGAAACATTCCTGCCACCACATAAAAATAGCCATATTTCCAATGCAATTCGGGCATATTATCAAAATTCATTCCATACACACCAACAACAAATGTTAACGGCATAAAGAATACAGAAACAACAGTTAAGGTTTTCATGACTTCATTCATTTTATGACTTTGTAACGAAAAATAAAATGAAGAAGCACTTTCCAAAGAACTTAAATCTGCATCAATTTGATCTAAAAGTTCCAAACATTTTTGATGCAAACGAGAAAAAAATGAATAATTCTCAATTGTAATGACATTAAAAACATCATCATCTTTCATACTTTTTATCGAATATAAAGAATCGCGAAGTGGCACAATAGAGCGACGTAAAAAGTTTAAATTATCTCTATGATGTTCAATATCTTCTAAAATATTTGGATTGGGTTTGATCTTAATTAAATCAATAACTGTATCAATTTTATGTTCCTCACTTTCTATTGTAATATAAAAATTTTCCATTACGGCATCTAACAACAAATACAACAAGTAATCTACCTTACGGTCTCTAACTATACCTGCGTGCTGACGCATTCTTTCACGGATATGCAAAAAGAAATCGCTCTTTTTTTCCTGAAATGAAAATAGCAATCCGTCACGTAAAATAAAACTAATTTGCTCAACATCAATACCTTTAGAATCTGGAAGTAAAGACTTAATATTAAAAAATAGCGTATGATTGTACTCCTCAACTTTTGATCGTTTCAGTATATTTAAAATATCTCCTAAAATAAAATCATCTATTTTAAATTTTAAGCCAATTTCCTTAATAAAGGTAATGTCCGACAAGCCGTGCAAATTTATCCAATTGTTTTTTGTCGCATCTAAATGCTTATCCAATTGAGATAATTTTATATCTTCAAACTCAGATAATTCCTCAGAATTATATACAAATAATTGCATTTCAGGCAGGGTATTTTCGTGTTTACCAGTATACTCTATTAGAGTTGGTATAACTTTTCGACCTTTTTTGTATAATAGTTTTCGCACTTTACATTAAATAAGTATTTTTACCTTTTACAAATATAACTAAATAACCTAAAAGGTTTCAAAAACCTGTTAGGTTTAAATAATAAAAATGAATCAAGATAAATTTGAAGCTGGTGTAACGTATCATATTTTCAATAGAGGAAATAATAAAGAAAATATATTCTTAGAAACGGACAACTATATTTATTTTTTAGGTTTAGTTGAAAAATATTTATTACCTATTTGTGATATATATGCCTATTGTTTATTAAAAAATCATTTTCACATAGTATTGAGAATTAAGGACATTGAAAACTTACCAGAAAATATAATTAATAAATTACACTTGCCTTTTTCGAATTTATTCAATTCTTATTCAAAAAGTATTAATAAAAAATATAATAGAACTGGAAGTTTGTTTCAAGAGCATTTAAAAAGAAAAAAAGTTGAAAACGAAGAATATTTAATACAACTAATTGCTTATGTTCATCTGAATCCATCAAATCATAACCTAATAGATGATTTCAAAAAGTATAAATTTTCATCATACAATGCATACATTTCTACTAAAAGATCTAAAATAAGTAAAGAGTACATATTTAGTTTAATTGATTTTGATAATTTTGAATATTGGCACAATGAAAAATATTTAATGAACAAAATAAATGAAGAAGTGCTTAAAGGAATGGAAATGTAATTTTAAATCGTTTTAATAAGTTATAAAATCAAGTAATCATACCTAACAGGTTTCAAAAACCTGTTAGGTCTTTAAAAAATAAATATGCAAACCATAATTATAAATATAAAACAATTACTCCAAATGAGAGACACTACAATTTAATGAGAAATATCTGATGAACAAAATAAATAAAGTAGTACTTAAAGGAATGGAAATGTAATTTTAAATCGTTTTAATAAGCTATAAAATCAAGCAATGAGACCTAACAGGTTTCAAAAACCTGTTAGGTCTTTAAAAAATAAATATGCAAACCATAATTATAAATATAAAACAATTACTCCAAATAAGAGACACTACAATTTAATGAGAAATATCTGATGAACAAAATAAATAAAGTAGTACTTAAAGGAATAGAAATGTTATATAATCGTTCTAATTAGTTAAAAGAAAAGTATGCGAATCATACCTAACAGGTTTCAAAAACCTGTTAGGTCTTAAAAAAAAATAAATATGCAAACCATAATTATAAATATAAAACAATTACTCCAAGTTAGAGAAACTTCAATTAATAAAGTATCAGGTTCGGAAATGGCACATTTACCCATTTTAGAGAATGCTTTTTTAGTTTTGGAAAAGGATCTTATTTCCGATTTTGGTTTGATGGCAAATTGTCCAAAATTAGAAAATGCAACAGTAATTGATGCTATTGGAAAAATTGTGATGCCAAGTTTTTGCGACAGTCACACCCATATTGTATATGCTGGAAATAGAAGTGGCGAATTTGTAGATAGAATAAATGGTTTATCATATGAGGAAATTGCCAATCGTGGTGGCGGAATTTTAAATTCGGCTAAGAAATTAAATGAAACATCTGAAGATGATATTTACAATCAATCGAAAAAACGTTTGGAAGAAGTCATTTTTCAAGGCACCGGAGCGGTTGAGATTAAATCGGGTTACGGTTTAACCATAGAAGGCGAATTAAAAATGCTTCGAGTGATAAAAAAATTAAAAGAAAACTATCCTATTGCAATAAAATCGACTTTTCTTGGCGCACACGCTTTTCCAAAGGAATACAAAGAAAATCATCAAGGTTACATTGATTTGATAATTAACGAAATGCTACCTAAAATAGCAGCAGAACATTTAGCCGATTATATTGATGCCTTTTTAGAAACCGGTTATTTTAGTGTTTCTGAAACCATTCAAATTATGGAAGCGGGTAAAAAATATGGCTTAAAACCAAAAATTCACGTCAATCAATTTACAGCCATAAACGGCATTAAAGCTTGCGTTGAAAACGGTGCTTTAAGTGTCGACCATTTAGAAATTGTTACAGAAGAAGATATTGAAGTTTTAAAAAATTCTGATTGTATGCCTGTAGCTTTACCAAGTTGTTCGTATTTTATTTCGATACCTTATACTCCAGCACGTCAAATGTTGAATGCAGGTTTGCCTATAGCTTTGGCTTCCGATTTTAACCCAGGAACTACGCCTTCTGGAAATATGCATTTTGTGGTTGCTACGGCTTGTATCAAAATGAAAATGACTCCAGAAGAAGCTATAAATGCAGCAACAATAAACGGCGCGTATGCAATGGATTTAAGCGAGTCGCACGGAAGTATTACAAAAGGCAAAAAAGCAAATTTGATTATTACAAAACCCTTACATAGTTTCTATGAAATTCCGTATTGTTTTGCTACAAATTTGATTGATAGTGTTTGGCTGAATGGGGAAATATTTAACCGCTAAGTTCTTAACTGTGTAAAAATAATCAAGAAAATTGACCTCAACGTTTGTCACTTTGAAAGAGTCTAACACCAAAAAGTCAAGTAATTCATTAAAAAGAGATGCTTTCAGCATGACAAACTGTGGGGTAAATAATGTAGCAAAAAAAAACTTAGCGAACCATTCGAAAACCCTTTTGTCGTTGCGGTAAAAACAAACCTAAAACTCAGCTTCCACAAAAACCTCCAAAATTTCCTTTGAAATCGGATGTTCAAACTGAATATATTCGGCGTGCAAATGCAACCTATCGGCTTTCATACCATATAAATCATCTCCAACAATAGGTGTTTGTAAGCCTAAACTATGAGAAGCGTGAATTCTTAATTGGTGCGTTCTTCCAGTAATAGGATAAAAATGAACTTTCGTTTTACCGTTTTTAACTTCAATGGTTTTCCATTTGGTTTGTGCCGATTTTCCGTGTTCATAACAAACTAATTGTCTTGGTCTATCCTCTAAATCTACTCGTAAAGGCAAATCAATATATCCGTGAGATTGTTCCAATAAACCATCTAAAAGTGCCACGTAACGCTTTTTTATCGTTTTATTTATAAACTGACTTTGCAATTGTACGGCTGTAGCTTCATTTTTTGCGATAAGCATAATTCCAGAAGTGGACATATCCAATCGATGCACAATTAAAGGACCCGTGGCATCTGGATATTTCTCCTTAATTCGAGCATAAACCGAATCTGAAATGGTTTTTCCAGGTACAGATAAAAACTCAGTGGGCTTATTGATTACTAACATCACTTCATCCTCATATACAATTTCAATATCTTTTCCTTCAGCATGATTCATAATAAATGGATTTTCTTCCATTTCTAAATCTTTAAGCATGTGTCCCATTAAAATGGGTTCGCATTT
>JBIPOM010000161.1:0-4860 GCA_044379175.1 Flavobacterium sp.
AAAACGATTGTGGGAAAATATCCTAACCGCTTCAGATATAGCGTTGGATTATAAATGGGCTGAGGTAACCAACAAGCAAATTAATAGCTTATCCAATCAGTTAACGCAAGCCGAGTTTCAGGTCAACGGTAAAAGCACGTTTAAAGAAGAATTTGTAACCGCTGGCGGCATCGATTTAAAAGAAATTAATTTTAAAACCATGCAAAGCAAAATTTTACCAAAGGTCTATTTTGCTGGCGAAGTGGTAAATATTGATGCCATAACTGGTGGTTTTAATTTTCAAAATGCTTGGACAAGCGGATTTATCGTTGCCGAAAATATTTAATTTAAATAAAAAATACTATAAGTTAATAATGTTGCAAAAGAAACCCAAGCGATATATGGAATGAATAATTTTGCTGCTGTAGGATGAATGGGTTTAAATAATTTGTAACATTCTAACATAACTAATAGCAATAAAATAATTTCAATTGAGGCTAATAGTAGATTTTGTAATCCAAAAAATAAATAAGACCATAATGCATTTAATCCTAACTGAAAAATAAAATATTGTAACGCTATTTTAACTTCTTTTGGTTTGTTTTCAATTTCATTCCAAATCAATCCTGCTGCAATTCCCATAAAAATGTAAAGTAACGTCCAAACAGGAGCAAAAATCCAATTTGGCGGATTAAACACCGGTTTTACAAGAGTAGGATACCAAGTGGTTATAGACGATTGTGTAATTTTTCCTGAGAAAAAGCCAACAGTCAAACAAATAATTATGCAATACGATATTCTTAAATACTTTTTCATTTTCATAATTTTATTCAAATATATTTAAAACTTCTGACATCTGACAACTAAGTTTTAACTTCCTTTTCTATCTTTGTAAAAAATAATTTTATGTATTCTGATTTAGACTTCATTATTTCAAATTATAATTCAATAGAAGCGGCATCTTTTTCGTGGAGTGCGCCAAGTAATATTGCTTTGGTAAAATATTGGGGAAAAAAAGAAAACGGCGATCAAATTCCAGCCAATCCGTCGATTAGTTTTACACTTAAAAATTGCAAAACCATTACATCAGTTGCAATTTCTTCTAAAGTTGAAAAGGATAATTTTTCATTCGATTTGTTATTTGAAGGAAAACCAAAAGAAGATTTTAAGCCTAAAATTCAAAAGTTTTTCGAAAGAATTTATAAATATTGTCCTTACTTAAAAGAATATCATTTTACGATTGACACCCAAAATACTTTCCCACATAGTTCTGGGATTGCTTCTTCAGCTTCAGGAATGGCAGCACTTGCTATGAATATTATGAGTTTAGAAAAGGCGTTAAAACCTGAAATTTCCGAAGATTATTTTTATGCAAAAGCTTCTTTTATAGCCCGATTAGGTTCAGGAAGTGCTTGTAGAAGTATTATTGGAAATGTTGTTGCTTGGGGAAAAAACGAAACCATAAAAAACAGCTCCGACTTATTTGGTGTAGCATTTGAAAATATTCATCCGAATTTTCATAATTTTCAAGATACGATTTTGTTAGTTGATAAAGGCGAAAAACAAGTTTCAAGTACAGTTGGACATAATTTAATGCACAACCATCCATTTGCTAAGCAACGTTTCGAACAAGCACATCATAATATTGCTAAAATTGCTACGTTATTAGAAACAGGAAACGTAACGGAATTTATGAGTTTGGTAGAAAGTGAAGCGTTGACATTACACGCTATGATGATGACGTCGATGCCTTATTTTATCTTAATGAAACCCAATACATTAGAAATTATTAATAAAATTTGGAAGTTTAGAAGCGATACGAAAACTCCGGTTTGTTTTACGTTAGATGCAGGTGCCAATGTGCACGTTTTGTATCCTGAAAATGTAAAAGAAAAAGTAGTGCAATTTATTCAGCACGAATTAGTTGGCTATTGTCAAAATGGTCAGTACATTTGTGATGAAATTGGAAATGGTGCACAAGATTTGAAATAATTTTATATCTTTACACTAATACTATCAAAAAATGGATATTCAATTAGAAAAAAAAGAATTAATGAAGTTATTGCAGGAAACAGAAAATCCTTCAATAATAAAGTCTATTCAGAAAATTTTTCAAAAAGAGCAGAAAGATTGGTGGGATGAGTTAAGCGATGAGCAAAAAGAAATGTTAGAAATATCTTTGAAGCAATCTGATAATGGAGAAGTGCACGATTTTAAAGAGTTTATAACTCCTTATTTGTAGTATGAGAAAACTTGTTATTACTACTTTAGCGAGAAAAAATTTAAAGGAAGTTCTGGAATTTATAAAAATAAGATTTGGCGATAATTCAAGTAAAAAATTCGCAAATAAATTATATAAAAGTTTAGATTTAATTGTAGATAATCCTGAGCTTTTTCCTAAATCGAAATTCAATAACAGAATTAGAAAATGTGTAATTACAAAACAATCAACTGTTTATTACACGTTTAATAATTATGAAATTAAAGTTTTAATGGTATTCGATACCAGACAAAACCAAAATAAAATAAAATAAAATTGATTACTAAATACTGTAAACTGAACACTATATTATGAAAGGACCACTTTTTTACTCAAAAATATTACTTTTCGGAGAATATGGCATCATCCAAGATTCTAAAGGACTTTCAATACCATATAATTTTTATAAAGGCGCGCTGAAGTCCGATGAAAATCCGACAGATGAAGCCAAAAAATCAAATCAAAGTTTAGTGAAATTCGTTGCTTATTTAAAGCAATTACAAACGGAACAACCAGATTTAGTAACGTTCAATATTGAGTTATTACAAAACGATGTAAATAGCGGTATGTATTTTGATTCAAGTATCCCACAAGGATACGGAGTAGGAAGTAGTGGCGCTTTAGTAGCGGCTATTTATGATAAATACGCTGCAAATAAAATTACCGTTTTAGAAAACTTAACCAGAGAAAAATTATTGCAATTAAAATCAATTTTTTCTAATATGGAATCCTTTTTCCACGGAAAAAGCTCTGGTTTAGATCCATTGAATAGTTATTTAAGTTTACCAATTCTTATCAATTCAAAAGATAATATTGAAGCCGCTGGAATTCCAAGTCAATCCGCAACTGGAAAAGGTGCTGTTTTCTTGTTAGATTCTGGAATTGTTGGAGAAACCGCTCCAATGGTGAACATTTTCATGGAAAATTTAAAAGATCAAGGTTTTAGAAAAATGCTAAAATCGCAGTTCATTAAATATACCGATTCTTGTGTGGAAAACTTCTTACAAGGCGATATGAAATCGTTGTTTAAAAACACAAAAGAGTTATCTAAAGTAGTTTTAAGTAATTTCAAACCTATGATTCCAGAACAATTTCACCAAATATGGCAAAACGGAATTGAAACAAACGATTACTACTTAAAATTGTGTGGTTCTGGTGGTGGTGGCTATATTTTAGGTTTTACAGAAGATTTTGAAAAAGCTAAAAAGTCTTTAAAAGATTATAAATTAGAAATGGTTTATCAGTTTTAAAATAGGTATAAGGTAATAGGTATAAGGTAAAAGGACGATAATTTATATCGACCTAGCCCAAAACCCAAAACCCAAATCCCTTCACCACAAAAAAATGCTAAGTCGCAACTCTAAATTAATATTCACCAAAATCTTCAGTTTCTTTTCTGTGGCTCGTGGGTATAATGTGTTTGTAATTGCTTTGGCGCAATACTTATCAGCGATATTTATTTTAGCTCCAGAAAGAAGAGCGTTAGACATTATTTTAGATTGGAGATTATTTTTTTTAGTAATGGCCTCTACTTTTGCCATTGCTTCGGGGTACATTATTAATAATTTTTACGATGCCAAAAAAGACATTATCAATCGTCCTAAAAAATCGTATTTAGACAGATTAGTTAGTCAGAAAACCCAACTTCAAGTCTATTTTACTTTAAATTTCTTTTCGGCTGTATTTGGTTTTCTTGTTTCTTGGCGAGCAGCTTTATTTTTTTCGGTTTATATATTTTGTATTTGGTTGTATTCGCACAAGCTAAAAAAAATACTTTTCATAGGAAATATTTCAGCTTCTTTATTAGCTGTTTTGCCATTTTTCGGAATTTTATTGTATTTCAAAAATTTTTATCAAGTAATTTTTGCACACGCTACATTTTTATTTCTAATCATATTAATTCGTGAAATGATTAAAGATTTAGAAAACATTGAAGGTGATTTATCTAATAATTATCAAACCATCCCAGTCAATTTTGGTGAAAATTTTGCTAAAAAAATTATTTCATTTTTGTTATTGTGTACAATCGTTCCTGTATATTTTCTTATTAATGTGTTCGATGTGGGTTATATGGATAGTTACTTTTACTCGAGTTACATTTTACTTCTAATTTTTGTTTTGAAATTATGGAAGTCGGAAGGAAAAGTAGATTATATTAAACTTCATTTTTTACTAAAGATAATTCTATTAGCAGGGGTAATTTGTATCATTTTAATTAAACCAGATGTTATTGAAAACGGTCAAAAATTACTATTAATTCGATAGCATATCGGCTTCATGCTTCCAATTTCTTACTTCTCACTTAAATTGCCTATCTTTGCAAAAAAATAAAAGCATGAGAAAATCGTCAGGAGCCAAAAGAAGCGGTAAAGTTTCGGAAAGTAAAAAACCAGATTTTAAGAAAAACGAATCAGGAAAATCTTTTTCTTCAGAAAACAAACCTGCTCCAAAGTTCAATAGAACAGACAAGCCAAAACAACAAGTGGTTAAAATTAAATCTGATAAAGATGAAATCAGATTAAATAAATATGTAGCAAATTCAGGAGTTTGTAGTCGTAGAGATGCCGACATTTATATCCAAAGCGGAAACGTAAAAGTAAACGGCGAAGTAATTACAGAAA
>JBIPOM010000162.1:0-4857 GCA_044379175.1 Flavobacterium sp.
TGTGTTTCAGCCACCAATTTCTGGAGAAGAAATTATGGAACTATTCGGATTAAAACCAGGTCGTGAAATTGGTGTTTTAAAAGAAGCTGTAAAAGAAGCCATTTTAGAAGGTGAAATTCCAAATGAATACGAAGCTGCTAAAGAATTTGTTCTAAAACGTGCTGAAAAAATGGGCTTAAATAAAATATAATTAATTTTTAATAATCTGAAAATCTGCAGTCTTAACCAATGAAAAAATATTTTCTTACAACAGCAAAAACAGCTTTAATTTTAGTATATCTTGTAATACTTGCAGGTGCTTTGGTACGAATGACTGGATCAGGAATGGGTTGTCCAGATTGGCCAAAGTGTTTTGGTTATTACATTCCACCCACAGAACAAAAAGAGCTTGAATTCACACCTAATAAAGCTTACGATGAAGGTCAAGTGATTATTAAAGATGAAGGTTTACTTGTGGCAAAATCAGACTTTACAGCGACTTCTTCTTTTTTAGAAAGTAACTGGGAAGCCTATACCAAACACGATTATGCTATTTTCAATCCAGTACATACTTGGATTGAATATATCAATAGATTATTAGGTGCTTTGGCGGGTATTGCATGTATTATAGCGTTTGTTTTTGCGTTTGGTTACTGGAAAGAAAATAAAAAAATAGTAGTTTATTCGCTTTTGGTTTGTGTTTTAATGGGCTTTCAAGCTTGGTTAGGAAAAACTGTAGTTGATTCGGTGTTGAGTCCTGTAAAAATTACTACACACATGTTAACTGCTTTTTTAATTGTGGCTTTACAATTGTATGTTATTTATGTAGTTTCGGCTAAAAACAGTATTAGAAAACACGATAAAAAATTTAATATAACTCTTTTTGTAGTACTACTACTTACAATTGTTCAAGTGGTTTTAGGAACCTATGTTCGTGAGTTTATAGATACCATTGAAAAATCAGGTGCTCCAAAATCGTTTTGGTTGTTACATCCTGAAATAACATTTTACTTTCATCGAAGTTTTTCAATAGTGGTCTTTTTGGCAAATTTATTTTTACTACTTCGAAACAGAAATCTTCAATTGGGTTTCGAAAAAGTAAATTGGGTGGCTCGAATTTTAATTTTCGAAATTATTTCCGGCGTGATTATGGTGTATGTTGATTTTCCTTTCGGAAGTCAAACTATCCATTTAGTATTAGCAACATTGTTATTCAGTGTGCAATTTTATTTACTTTTAGAAAATAAAAAAATAACAGAAAAATAATATTACTTTTGCAGTCCGACTATATTGTCACAGTTTTTTAGATTCAATTAATGTCTAAACTTGCAGCTCAAGATAAATTTTTAGATTTATCAGATTATGGAAGGTCTTTTGGTAAATTTTTAGCAAATTCCTTAAAAAACACCCGTTTTACACCCATTCATGTCACCTTATTATTTGGACTTTCTGGATTAATTGCAATTTATTGCATATTAAACCAATATTATATTGTAGCAGCGTTTTTCATCATTTTAAAATCTGGAATTGATGCCGCTGATGGTGAATTAGCCAGATTAAAAAACAAACCTTCTTATGTAGGAAGATATTTAGATAGTGTATTTGATATTATCCTCAACTTTTTGTTTTTAATGTCAATTTGTTATGTGTCTAAAACTCCAATATGGCTTACTTTAATTGCTTTTTTCTGCATTCAATTACAAGGCACATTGTATAATTATTACTATGTAATTTTAAGAAATAAATCTGTTGGTGGTGATACAACCAGTAAGATATTTGAATATAAAACACCAAAAGCGTTACCTGGTGAAACACAACAAGCTGTCACTATTTTATTTGGTATTTATACCATTGTTTACGGCCTTTTTGATAAAATTATCCATGCTTTAGATGCAAATGCTTACAAAGTAAAAACGTTTCCAAATTGGTTTATGACGTTAGTTTCCTTATATGGATTGGGTTTTCAATTGCTTATTATTGCAATATTATTATCGTTTAACGGTATTGAATTTATTGTGCCTTTTTTTATTTTGTATTCCGTTTTAATTATTGTTTTAATAGGTATTAGAAAAATATTTTTTCTTAATCAATCCATGCTTTAAATTCGTTAACTCTTTCTCTAGCTACTATTATGTCATCTTCTGAATAAGAATTTAAACTTATTTTTAACCTTGAGTTGGAATGCATCTGAATTTCTTTTATAGCTTTCAATGAAATAATGAATTTTCGGCTTACTCGACAAAAGTCTTTCGGATTAATTTCAGTTTCTATAACTTCTAATGTGTTGTCAATTAGATAATTACGATTATCTACGGTATGGATATACGTACCTTTATTCTCGCTAAAAAAACATTCGATTTCGTCAAGGAAAATTACCTTTAGTTGTTGACCAACTTTTACCGAAAAACGTTTTTTATATTCTTTTTCTAATGGATTAACTAACATGCGTTTTATCGCATCAAAATCTAAACTCGAAATCGAATTTTTTTGAAATTGATTTTTGAATTTTGAAATTGCGATTAAAAGTTCGTCTTCGTCAATTGGTTTTAATAAATAATCAATACTATTCAGTTTAAATGCACGTAACGCATATTCGTCATAAGCAGTAGTAAAAATAACCGCACTTTTAATGTTAATTTGTTCAAATAGTTCAAACGATAAGCCATCAGACAATTGAATGTCAAGAAAAATCAAATCAGGATGCAAATTATTTTGAAACCAAACAATAGATTCCTCCACAGAATGTAGCATTTTTGTTACTTGCAGTCCAAGTTTTTCCACTTTACGATTTAATAATCTTGCTGCTGGCTTTTCGTCTTCGATGATGATGATGTTCAGCCCCCTAAACATCAAAGGGGGAATGTTTTCGTTTTGCATAATTTATAAATTTTCAAATTGGCACATCATTTTACTCCCATTTATTTGCTTTTTCCTTCTCCATCAACTCTTTAATTTTGCGCTCTTCCCAATCTTTTCCTAAAATAAAATAAGGCAAAAATGTTGACAAACAATGGGCTAGTAAACCAATTCCCCAAAAGAAAGCCGTGAAAAAATTTTTTAACTGAAAATAACTTTCTCCTTCATTTAAGTTTTGAATATTTAAAATGACTAACATAATATTAATTACCAGATATACTAATGCATGTGAATAAAATCCTTTGATCTTTTTTACTCTTTTAACCGCTTCCTCATAGCGAATTTGTTCTAAAGTTATATTTTCCATGATTTTTTTAATTTGTTATTGTTATTGAATTTGATTTTGAAATTGTTATTGATATTGTTAATGAATTTGAATTTGATATTGAATATTTTATTCCCAATTATTGGATTTATCTTTATTAATCAATTCTTGTATTTTTCTTTCTTCCCAAGATTTTCCATATCCAAAAACGCCAAATGCATGGAATGAAACTCCTAATCCCCAGCCTAACAGCGGGAACCAAAACCATTGGAATTCCCAATATGTATTGTAATTAATTATTGCTAATGTTGGTATCACGATGCAATAAGTAGTTAAATTTCCGTAAAAGCCTTTTAATTCTTCTACACGTTTTTTGGCTCTTGAGTAAGCAGCATTTTCTGAAAATAATGTGTTGGTTTCCATAACTAAAATTTGTTTGGTTAATATGGGGATGCTTATTTTAAATTCATTTTGATTTTCTTCTACTAAAACTTTTCTATTGGTTAGTATTCCATATCGATTTACAATGTTTTCTAATCCAACACCTTTTCTGCCAGATAAAATGTCTTTCTTTTGTAAATTATTTGATACGACTAAAGATCCATTTTTGATGTTAATTTTAATATGAAGCGGTTTCGTTTCACTTACAACATTATGTTTGATGCAATTTTCAAGTAATAATTGTAAGGATAATGGTACTACTTTTGCTTCATCGTTCTCGATGTTTTCAGGAATTTCAAATGTGATGCTGTTCTCAAATCGCATTAAAAGTAAATTCATATAGGTTTTGGCAAAGGCTAATTCTTCGGTTACCGAAACCAATTCTTTGTCTTTTTGCTCTAAAACATAGCGATATACTTTTGAAAGCGATGTTGTAAATTTTTGCGCTGCAATTGGATTTTCTTCAATTAGCGAACTCAACACATTTAAACTATTAAACAAAAAATGCGGATCAATTTGATTTTTTAAGCTTTCAAACTGGGCGGAAGCTGTTCCGGCAATGATTTTTTGTTGGTTTACTTTATTTTCTTGAAACGCTTTATAAAAGAAAAACGCATGAAACGCTAAGGCTACAAAAAAAGTAATAATTATGGTTACTACATAATTTGCCAAGGTTTCATTTTGAATAAATACCTCAAAACGCTCCCCTTCGATGAGTACATCTTCAACAATTCTAAGTAAAAAAATTGCAAAAACAGAAATTACAAACGAACCTAAGAATCCAATAATGATTCTACTTTTTGTGAATCGTTCTAATTTAAAAACGCCATCTAAATAAATGAATAAATAGGCATTGGCAAAATATAGCGTTAATCCATATAACATGGTATAACCAAAATTTACAAGTAAATATTCATTCAATTGAATGGTTATGCCTGTCATTAATTTTATTACCAATAAAACTAAAAAAACAGCAATGGATAAAATTATCGCTCTAGGAATTTCTTTTATGAGTTTATCAAACATAGAAAAAAGGTTTAGTATAAAATTAAGTAAAAATTAAGTGATTGCACAATAATTGCGATTAAATAAAGTATAAGTTGTATCATAATTTGGGTCTATTATTTCTGATACAAAATTCAATATAGTATTTCATCTAAAAAATTATATGTAACCCAACTGTCGTTTTTTATGGATGAATTGTAAGTTTGATGGAATTCAGAAAAATCTTATCAACAATTCGTAAATCATAAATC
>JBIPOM010000033.1:0-17359 GCA_044379175.1 Flavobacterium sp.
AATAGTTTCAACATCCATTCACGATGAAGATGAGGTAATTGAATATTCCACCGATCCAGAATTAATTTTCGAGAAATGGCAAAACCAAGTCGATTTAGTTATTGATGGCGGTTACGGAGAAAACATAGCATCAACCATCATCGACTTAACGGGTCACGAACCAATTATTGTACGAGTAGGCAAAGGAGATGTGAATGTGATATAAATTCCAAATTACAAATTCCAAATTCCAAATTCCAAATTCCAAATTTTAAATCGTAAATACCAAATCATAAATTACTTAGGGCTGATAATTTCCACATCACTAAACGCAATCGCACCTCTAACTACACCTTGAATAGTGGTTTTTAACGCATCAATAATGTGAATTTTTAATTCGTTTTTAGAGAAAATTAAACTCACTTCTCTTGATGGTTTTGGGTTAGCAAACTGTTTTAGTTTAGTTTTGTTTTTATCGTTTAAATCTAGTGTGTGTAAATAGGGAAGTAGGGTAGTTCCTAAACCTTCATCAGATAATTTAATTAAGGTTTCAAAACTACCACTTTCCAATTGGAAATGATTTTCTCCAATAAAATTATTATTTTTACAAAGATTTAAAACACTGTTTCTAAAGCAATGTCCATCTTGTAAAAGCAATATTTTTTCAACATCTAAATCAGCTACTTCAATTTCTTTTTTTGATTTATTTAGACTGTTTTCTGGTATATATGCCATAAAAGGTTCATAATATAGTACAATTTCCTTAAGCTTTTCTTCATTTAAGGGTGTAGCGGCGATAGCACAATCTAAATGACCGTTTTTTAGTTTGGTAATAATATCCGAAGTATTTAATTCTTCTACGATTAAGTTTACTTTTGGATACTTTTTAATGAATGTATTTAAAAACATTGGAAGTAAAGTTGGCATAATTGTAGGTATCATACCAATACGAAAATCGCCACCAATAAATCCTTTTTGTTGGTCTACAATGTCTTTAATTCTATTGGCTTCGTTGACTATATTTTTAGCTTGTGTAACAATTTTGCTTCCCACATCAGTTAAACCAATAGGTTTTTTTGTTCGATCAAAAATCTGGATGCCTAATTCTTCTTCCAATTTTTGAATTTGCATACTTAATGTCGGCTGTGTAACAAAACATTTTTCGGCGGCAAGTGTAAAATTTTTATTTTCGGCTACGGCTAAAACGTAGTATAGTTGTGTAATCGTCATGATATCAATATTTGTGATAAAAGTAGAAATTTCTATTGTAAAAAACTATTGTTTAAGAAAAGTTTATAAAAAAACTCTGAAAAAATCCAGAGTTTTTATAAATCGTAAATCGTAAATCCCAAATCGTAAATCCTTAATATACTTCCGATTCTTTTAATTTTTCAGTATTAGCAACCAATTGTAATTCGTCAATAAATTTATGAATTTTACCTGACATTACTCCGTCCATATCAAAAACGTCAACACCGATTCTATGGTCAGTTACACGACCTTGAGGGTAATTGTAAGTTCTAATTTTAGCCGAACGGTCACCTGAACTAACTTGAGAAGTTCGCGTTTTCGCATCTTCTTCTTGTTTTTTTGCTAATTCTTGTTCGTACAAACGAGAACGCAATACAGTTAACGCTTTATCTTTATTTTTATGTTGTGATTTTTGATCCTGACATTGTGCAACTAATCCAGAAGGAATGTGCGTTAAACGAACTGCTGATTTAGTAGTATTTACAGATTGTCCTCCAGGTCCTGAAGAACAGAAGAAATCTACACGAACATCATTCATATCAATTTGCACATCAAATTCTTCCGCTTCTGGCAAAACCATAACTGTGGCTGCTGAGGTGTGCACACGACCTTGTGTTTCTGTTTGAGGAACACGTTGCACACGGTGTACTCCTGCTTCGTATTTTAAAGCACCATAAACATCTTCTCCAGTTACTTCAAAAATTACCTCTTTGAAGCCACCTGACGTTCCATCACTCATATCAACTACCGAACATTTCCAACCACGACCTTCACAGTATTTTGTATACATACGGTATAAATCACCAGCAAAAATAGACGCTTCATCACCACCCGTACCAGCACGAATTTCAACCATAACGTTTTTCGCATCTTCTGGATCTTTAGGAATCAACATAAATTTGATTTCTTCTTCCAATAAAGGCAAACGTTCTTTAGCTTCTTCTAATTGCATTTTTGCCATTTCAACCATTTCGGCATCAGAACCATCTGCAATTATTTCTTGTGCTTCTTTAATATTCGCATCAAGATTAATATATTCTTCACGTTTTTGAACTAACGCATTTAAACCTTTGTATTCCTGGTTCAATTGCACATAACGCTTTTGGTCGGCGATTATATCAGGTTGAATAATTAAATCTGAAATTTCGTCGAAACGTTGTTTTACGTATTGTAATCTGTCTAACATGTCTTCATTATTTTGGATGGCAAAGTTACAAAAAAAAAGTAATTTGTTATTTAGTTTATTCTGATTTGTAGAAAATATGTTTGTATATTTAGACTAAAATATTTTTCTAATTAAAACTGTTTTATTCGTGTATTTATTTTTAAAGTAAAAAAAATAAAAAAAAATATTATTTGTTAAAAATAAATTTATGAATTATCTTTGAACAGAATTCACAAATAAAATTCCGGAAAACATGTTTGAATTTCAACAGTATTTAGGCTTTATACTTTTCTTAACCATTTTAACTATCGGTTTTTGGTTAATGTTTTTTCTTGTAGGATTCGTTCAATATTGGATTGGCGGATCGTTAATAGAATTATATAAGGAAAAGAAAGCAAAAAAATTAGCTGAACAAGAAAAGTAATTTTCTTTAGTTAATAAAAAATCCCGATTCAATTGAATCGGGATTTTTTTATCTTTAGAATTCTCCACCACCATCTTGTTGTTCTAAACTTTTTTGTTTTATTTCTCTCTCATTTTTCAGTTTATTAAATCGATATGTGAAAGAAACGGTTATTTGACGAACTCTCCATTGTTGTTCGCTGTATGAGTTGACTGTCGGTAATCGAAGGTCTTGAATTCTTTTTCTAGAATTAAAAACATCATTTACATTAAATGCAATTGTAGCTTTCTCTTTCAACACATCTTTACTAAATGCTAAATTCATACTTGCAATTCCTAAAGTTTTTCCTTGTGCAATTTTTTGTCCAGCATTATAAGTGGCATTTGTTTGCCAATCGATTTTATATGGTAAGTTAATCTTTGATGTAAGTCGCGCTGTCCAAGTACTAGATTTATAATCAAAATTTTGATTAACTAAAGTATTATTGGAATCTAAAAATTGATAATTACCTTTTGTTTCATTGTAAAAATAATTAACATTAGAGTTTAATTTCCACCATTTTTTTAGACTATAATTTAGTGTTACTTCTAATCCAATTCTGTTATCTTCACCAAGGTTAAATGGTGTGTTAATTATAACTGGAATTCCATTTACAAATTGACCGCTTTCTTTTCTTACGATTTGAAAGGCATCTGAAGTATGGTTATAATATGCTGAAGTACTTAATGTGATTTTATCCCATTTTGTTAAATATCCAATATCAAAAGCATCTGTAAATGAAGGATTTAATTTTGGTTCACCAATAAATAAATTTGTATTACTTGTAAATGAAGAAAATGGGTTAATAAAACGATCGCGAGGACGGCTAATTCTTTTACTATAATTTAATGAAATATTTGAGTCACTATTTAGTTCATATGTTAAAAATAAACTTGGAAAAAGGTTGTTGTAATTTCTTTTGTTTAAATCATTAGTCAACAATTGATTGATTTCCAAATTCGTGTTTTCTAAACGTAAGCCCCCTAAAACAGATAACTTATTAAAAAATTTAGTCCCTAATTGGGTATAAATAGCGCTCACATTTTCAATATATTCAAAATAATTTGTGAAACCAGGTAGATTAGTGTACATCGCATTTTGAGAAATTTTTTCTAAAACCGCATAATCACTTGTAGAATTTGTATAACTACCCCTGTAGCCTGCTTCAAATTGAATATTTTTATTTATGGGTAAAACATAATCTAATTGAAATAAATTTCTATTTTGTCTACCAATTCTTGAAGTTTTTTCGTCGGACACGAACGTGTTAGTTTCTAAAATACTTCCATAAATATTCGAAAATTCATCTTCTTTATTTAAAGAAATCGACGCATCAAAAGTTAATTTGTGGCCGTCTTTTTTGAATTTTTTCAAAAAATTTGATGTGTATTCAATAGCTTCATTTTTACTAACTGATTGGTTGTCTCTAAATCTTGTAAATAAAAACGAATTTCTATCCAAAGAAAAGTTTCTATAAGTAACATCTTCTATACTAGAGCCATCATTGTTTCTATAATTTAAACTATTTGTCCATGTAGCTGTTTTATCTTTATTTAAAAACAACTCCATTCCAACATTAGCATTATATCCTTCGTTAAATCTATTTGCTTTTCTTCTCTCTTCTATGTAGGTGTTGGCTAAGAAATTTTCTTGATTTATATTTGTAACTCCAGGGCTGTTTCTGTCGTTATATGAAACAGTAGCAAATAGATTATATGCATCTGTTTTGGAATTTATATTTGCAGACAAACCTCTATTTCTAGGGTCGCCTAAAGTTCCAATTAAAGTTCCATTTATACCTTTATTTTTTCCTTTTTTGAGTATAATATTTATAATTCCTCCTCCTCCTTCAGCATCGTATCTTGCAGAAGGATTAGTTATAACTTCTACTTTTTCAATAGCATCCGCAGGTAACATCCTTAAAGCATCAGCAACATTAATTGCAGTTGATGGTTTTCCATCGATTAGTACTCGAACACTTTCATTTCCTCGCAAACTAATATTACCTTCAACATCTACAGCCACACTTGGTATGTTATCTAAAACGTCACTTACTGTTCCTCCTTTGACCATCAAATCTTGTCCAACATTATATACTTTCTTGTCTAATTTAATATCAACACTTGTTTTTTCACTTCTTATAACAATTGTTTCAATTTGATTCGACTCCGATACTAGTAGTATGTTACCTAAATTGGTATCTGTTACAATGCTTTGATTTATTTTTTCTAGTGTTTTATATCCTGGAAATTCAAATTTTATATCATAATTACCATTAGTCAATTCAATATTAAAATTACCGTTTACATCCGAAGTTCCACCAGTAATAATTTTTTTTGTATCTGATTTTGTGATAGTTATCACAGAAAACTCTATTGGTATTGAAGTTTCTTTATCGATAATTTTTCCAGTAACAACTACTTTTTTTAACGAAATTTGAGAAATTGAAGAAGTACTAACAAATAAGAAGGTTAGTAGTATTATTGATTTTTTTAATAACATATTAAATGACATTTTACAGTACAAATGTAGTGTTATGTAATTCAAACATTTATTAAAACTATGTTAAATGATTTTACAAAATTAAATTTATCATTTCTTTTGGTCTTGCAATTACCGCATTTTCGCCATTAATTACTATTGGTCTTTCTATTAGCTTTGGAAATTGCAACATGGCTTCAATAATTTCTTTATCAGTTAAATTCTTGCCTTTGAAATTTTCAACCCAATCTTTTTCCTTAACTCTAACCAATTGAATTGGTTTGATTTTTAATTTTTTTATAATTTTTTCTAACTCTGTATAATTTAACGTTTTTTCTAAATAATGTATGGTTTCAAAAGGTATTTTAAGGTTTTCTAAGAAGCAAACACCTTCTCTGGATTTTGAACATATTTTGTTGTGATATATAGTTAGCATAAATATTTTTTTTACAAAGGTAATAATTGTAATTTAGTGGACTTAAAAAATCGTAAAATGTATATAGAACAATTGCAAAAGTTTAAAGTTAATTTATGGGCATACGCAGTCATTCCTTGTCTATTTTTAGCTTTAATGGTAGTGAATTATATTTCATCAGAAGGTGTTGATACTAATGAAATAATGAAAAAAATGACAAAAGAAATAGGCGTGAATGGCACTTTTGTAATGCTTGTTGCGCCATTATCATTTATGTTGTTTATAGTTTTATTTTATAATAAATTCATTCAAAATAATTCATTACGAATATTAACTACGTCTCGTCCCAAAATCGATTGGTCTAGAGTTTTTTTCTCATTTGGAGTTTGGGGAGGCATTACGATAATTACAACCATTACAGGATATTATAGCGCTCCAGAAGATTTTGTAATTCAATTTAATCCAGAAAAATTTGCTGTTTTTTTAGTATTTGCTGTCGTTTTAATTCCTTTTCAAGCGAGTTTTGAAGAATATTTATTTCGTGGACACATGCTTCAGGGATTGGGTTTAGCCACAAAAACAAGATGGGTGCCATTATTGGTTACTTCATTTTTATTTGGAATAATGCATATTGCGAATCCTGAGGTTGATAAACTGGGGATGATTATTATGTTTTATTATATTGGAACAGGTTTGTTTTTAGGAATTTTAACTTTAATGGATGAAGGATTAGAATTAGCATTAGGTTTTCACGCAGCTAATAATTTAATTGGAGCTTTGTTGGTTACTTCAGATTGGACAGCATTTCAAACGCATTCTATTTTAAAAGATGTTTCTGTTCCAAGTGCAAATTTTCAGATATTTATCCCAATATTAGTTATTTTTCCAATTTTACTTTATATTTTTTCAAAAAAGTACAAATGGAGTAATTGGAATGAAAAACTTTTTGGAAATATAAAACCTTTAGAAGTAGAAGAATAATGAATCAAATTATTCATCCCGATTTTAAATTAAATGGAAGAAGTTTTACTTATATTGAACTTTTAGCCGAAGCTTTATATTTAAAGGAAAACGGGCTATTATTTGAAAAAAAAATAGGTAAATTTCTTTTAGAATGGCTGAATAACGAAATGTTTGTTATTGTTCAAACGTCTGGTTCTACTGGAAAACCTAAACAAATTCTTGTTGAAAAATCTTCGATGATAGCTTCCGCGAAAGCCACAGGTAGTTTTTTTAAATTACAACCTAAAAATACGGCTCTATTATGTTTATCTGCTGTTTATATTGCAGGAAAAATGATGTTGGTGCGTGCAATTACTTTAGGATTGCATTTAGATACAATTGATCCAACAAGTAAACCATTATCTACAAAAAAATACAATTTTATAGCAATGGTTCCTATGCAGGTGCAAAAATCGTTATCAAAATTACATTTGGTTGATATCGTATTAATTGGCGGTACAAAAGTGAGTTATAGTTTATCAGAAAGTATTCTGAAAACCAATTGCAATGCTTTTGAATCGTATGGAATGACGGAAACCATTTCGCATATTGCCATAAAAAAAATAGGAGCGTTGTCGTTTACTGTTTTACCAAATGTAATAATATCTGTAGATGGAAGAAGTTGTTTGATGATTGAAGCAAAAGAACTTTCAAAGGAAAAAATTATTACAAATGATATTGTAGAAATCGTAAATGCAACTCAATTTATTTTAAAAGGAAGAATAGACAATGTAATTAATTCCGGAGGTATTAAAATTTTTCCAGAAGAAGTAGAAGAAATGCTCGGAAAACACATTTCTGTTCCATTTTTTATTGCCAGTAAACCTGATGAAATTTTAGGCGAAAAAGTAATTCTTGTACTTGAAGCAACACCTTTTTCTATAGAAAATAACTTCTTTTCTGAATTGACAAAATTCCAAATACCAAAAGAAATTCTGTTTTTAGAGTCATTTGTTAGAACAGAAACGCAAAAAATCAACAGAAAAAAGTCATTAGAAAAATTAGCGTAAACAAATACTTTTCAATAGATTATTTTCTTTCTACCTTAATATAAAACTGATTGGTTTTTACAGCAATGTTCTCCAAAACTAATTTTTTTTCAACTTTTAGTTCTTGATTTTCAGTAGTAGGTTGTAATCGTATTGTTTGTTCATAAATAATAATATCTACAGGCATTTTAAAATCGGCAGTTACATTTTCCCATTTGTAATTCAGTTTATTACTGGTTTTTGACAACACCAATTTAGGAATTTTTGTAGTCGTTAAATAGTGCTGAAATACGGAAGTTAAATCGATACTACTTTCTTTATTAAAAAAATCAATTACGGTTTTTGTGTCAATAATTTGCTTTTTATACGTTTCAGAGTAATTATATAAAATTTCCCACCATTTAACATCATCATTAATAATGTGTCTTATTGTATTAAGTAATAAAGCGCCTTTGTAATACATATCGCCGCTACCTTCTCGGTTGACACCAAATTGCCCAATAATTGGTCGATCATTACTTACGTTTTTCGCTTGACCGTTAATGTATCTCATTGCTTGTTCATATCCTTTAACACATTCAATAAATACAGTTTCTGTGTAGGTAGTAAAGCCTTCGTGAATCCACATATCAGCAATGTCTTTACTTGTAATACTGTTACCAAACCATTCGTGCCCGGTTTCATGAATCGTAATATAATCGAAAAACATACCGGCACCTGTTCCTGATAAGTCCATTCCAAGATACCCTTTTTTGTACTTATTTCCGTATGCGACAGCACTTTGATGTTCCATACCTAAATAAGGTGTTTCCACTAATTTATACCCATCTTCAAAAAATGGATATTTTCCAAATTTCGATTGAAAGCAATTCATCATTGGTTTCACATCATTGTCAAAATGTTTACGTGCTGTTTCTTCGTTGTATCGCAACACATAATAATCTAAATCTAAACCTTCGTGATTATCGTGAATATGTACATAATCGCCAATGTTTACTGTAATATCATAATTATTAATTGGGTTTTTTACTTCCCAATCCCAACGCGTGTAGCCGTCTTTTAAATCGGTTGAACCTAAAAATCTTCCGTTGGAAACATTCATTAATCCGTTTGGTACGGCTACTTTTATGCTGGCACCATTATCTGGTTCATCGGTTTGAGAATCTTTGCACGGATACCATAAACTCGCACCAGTTCCTTGTACCGCCACACCAATCCAAGGATTTTGTTTTTTATCTTTTGTAAATACAAAACCACCATCCCAAGGTGCATTTTTAGCAATAATAGGATTTCCAGAATAATTGAAAATTATAGATTGAGTTGTTCCTTTTTTTAATTCTTCTGGAAAATCAATAAAAACAGCATTGAACTCTCTTATATAATTTAAATTTTTACTTTGCCAAAGAATTGATTCAATTTTCATATTCTCAAATAAATCGACTTGAATTTTAGATGTGTTATCATCAACTTTAAAAATGATTTCATTGTTTCCAATGATTGATTTTTCAGTAGGATTAATTTTGATATCTAAGTTATATCGCAACACATCATAACACGTTCTTTCTTCACGAAGTCCACCTTGAAGCGAATCTTTTCGAGAAAACTCTTGCGCTTTCATTTGATTGAAAACGAATAGAAAAAAGATAAATAGAAGTATTTTTTTCATAGTAAAGAAAGTAAATTTAAAATATGAAACGTAATTAATAAATTATAAAGATGCTTTCAGCAAAACAAGTTTGCGATTTTTTACTGATTACTTATAACTGAACACTGCCAACTAAACCTGTATCACACCTAAATTAAATTTCTTTTCAATAGGCGCGTGGTTGGCGGCTTCAATTCCCATAGAAATCCAAGTTCTGGTATCTAACGGGTCAATGATGGCGTCTGTCCATAATCTAGAAGCGGCGTAATAGGGCGACACTTGCGCATCATATTTGGCTTTAATTTTATCAAATAATTCTTTTTCTTTGGCTTCATCTACCACTTCTCCTTTATTTTTTAAAGAAGCGGCTTCAATTTGTGCTAATACTTTTGCGGCTTGCGTACCGCCCATAACGGCTAACTCAGCACTTGGCCAAGCAAAAATTAATCGTGGGTCGTAGGCTTTTCCACACATGGCATAATTTCCTGCACCATAAGAATTTCCTACCACAACTGTAAATTTTGGTACAACAGAATTGGCTACAGCATTTACCATTTTGGCACCATCTTTAATGATTCCGCCGTGTTCTGATTTGCTTCCTACCATAAAACCCGTAACGTCTTGTAAAAACACTAATGGAATTTTCTTTTGGTTGCAATTGGCAATAAATCGGGTCGCTTTATCCGCACTTTCCGAATAAATTACCCCACCAAACTGAATTTCACCTTTTTTTGTTTTTGAAACCAAACGCTGATTGGCAACTATTCCTACTGCCCAACCCTCAATTCTGGCATAACCAGTAATAATGGTTTGTCCGTAACCGGCTTTATATTCATCAAATTCTGAATTATCCACTAAACGTTTGATAATTTCGTTCATATCATATTGATCCGTACGTAATTTTGGTAAAATTCCGTAAATATCTTTGGGCTCTAATGCGGGTTTTGCAGGAGTTACTCTGTTAAATCCAGCTTTGTCATAATCGCCAATTTTTGAAACAATACTTTTAATTCTGTCTAAAGCAGCTGCATCATCTTTAGCTTTAAAATCGGTTACTCCAGAAATTTCACAATGTGTGGTTGCACCACCAAGTGTTTCATTATCAATGGTTTCGCCAATTGCGGCTTTCACTAAATAACTTCCGGCTAAGAAAATACTTCCTGTTTTGTCTACAATTAAAGCTTCGTCACTCATAATTGGCAAATATGCGCCACCGGCTACACAACTTCCCATAACGGCAGCAATTTGGGTAATTCCCATGCTACTCATAATGGCGTTGTTTCTGAAAATTCTGCCGAAATGTTCTTTATCTGGAAAAATTTCATCTTGTAAAGGCAAATATACACCCGCCGAGTCTACCAAGTAAATAATTGGTAAGCGGTTTTCCATCGCAATTTCTTGTGCTCTTAAATTCTTTTTTCCAGTAATAGGAAACCAAGCACCAGCTTTTACAGTCGCATCATTGGCAACTACTATGCATTGTTTACCTTTAATATATCCTATTTTTATTACTACGCCGCCAGACGGACATCCGCCGTGTTCTTCGTACATACCTTCTCCTACAAAGCCACCAATTTCAATACTTTTGGCATTGCTGTCCAATAAATAATCGATACGCTCTCTGGCTGTCATTTTGCCTTCAGCGTGTAATTTATCAATACGTTTTTGTCCTCCGCCTAATTTTACTTTCGCAAATTTTTGCAACATATCTGAAACCAAAAGTTTGTTGTGGTCTTCGTTTTTATTGAAATTAATATCCATTTTTTTATAAGTCTAATTCGAAAGTTTGTCTAAATAATTCTATGTTAGGATTTAAATCCTTAAAATGTTTGTATTTTTCTTCGTTGGTATAAATCACTTTAGGTTTGTAGGTTTCAATTACGGTAATTTTAATTTTTATATCATAATTGCATAAATTTGTTTTTAAGTAGCTAATTAATTCTGAATTTGTATTTTCAAAATCTTCCTTAGAACCTTGATTTGGAAATTCTAATAATATGTTAGTTCCCATTAAAACTGGCTTACTTAATCGCATATAACTTGCAAATAATTTTTTCCCTTTAGTTTCTAAAATTTCAATGTAATCGTTCCAATGTTTTATGGCATCTTCTTGTGTAAAAGGATTGACCAAATGTTCACCTACAGACAAAGTTTCTGTTTTTGTAAAATTAGCAACATCTGCTTTTTGTTTTAACCCTTTTATAGATAAAGAGGATACTCTGTTACTAGTATCTATAATAGGCGTGAACTTTTGCTGTATTAGTTCAATTTTTTCATCCACTTTTTCTTCCACATTTGGAACTTCTTCCTTAGGAACAGCTTTTATTTCAAGTGCTGAAACAATTTGTGGTTGATTTGAAATTGTTGAAGTTTGAATTTCTTTCGATGAATGAAAGATATTGGATGGAATTATATAGTACTTAGCTTTTTTTTTTCGGCATCATGTGTTAATGAAGCCAATTGCATAAGTGTAAGTTCAACAAACAATCGTTGGTTTTGACTCACTTTATATTTTAAATCACATTCATTAGCAATAGAAATCCCTTGCAATAAAAACTCTTGAGACGCTTTTTGTGCCTGAATTGCAAATTCTTGTTGGGTTTGTTCGCTAACTTCTAACAACGGAAGTGTAGCTGGATTTTTACAAACCAATAAATCTCTAAAATGCGATGCCAAACCAGCAACAAAGTGGTGTCCGTCAAATCCTTTCGATAAAATATCGTTATACGTTAAAAGTAATTGAGGAATATTGTTTTCTAAAATTAAATCGGTAACTTTTATATAATAATCGTAATCTAACACATTCAAATTTTCAGCTACTGCTTGTCGTGTTAAATTATTTCCACAATACGAAACTACTCTGTCAAATATAGACAAGGCGTCACGCATGGCACCATCAGCTTTTTGCGAAATGATACGAAGCGCTTCTTCTTCAAACTGCACATTTTGATTTTGAGCAATTTCCATTAAATATTCTTTGGTGTCGTTTATCGTAATTCGTTTGAAATCGAATATTTGACAACGAGACAAAATAGTGGGAAGAATTTTGTGTTTTTCTGTAGTAGCTAAAATAAAAATAGCGTGCTTTGGTGGCTCTTCTAATGTTTTTAAAAACGCATTAAATGCCGAAGCAGAAAGCATGTGCACCTCGTCAATAATATATACTTTATATTTACCTGTTTGTGGTGGTATACGAACTTGGTCGATAATACTTCTAATATCATCAACACCATTATTAGACGCGGCATCTAATTCGAAAACATTGAAAGAAAAATCTTCATTCGGATCGTCGTATCCTTCTTGGTTGATTTTTCTGGCTAATATTCTGGCACAAGTTGTTTTTCCAACACCACGAGGTCCTGTAAAAAGTAATGCTTGTGCTAAATGGTTGTTTTCAATTGCATGTAACAAAGTATTCGTAATAGCAAGTTGCCCAATAACATCTTTAAATGTTTGGGGTCTGTACTTTCTGGCTGATACTATAAATTGTTCCATAACGTATTATTGATAGCAAATATAGATTTAAAATGCGAAATGTCAAAAGTGAAAAGTAAAAAGTTATTAAGAATTTGTTAGTCATAAACTTTACAATACAGATTAAAGAAATTTATAAAATTTATATGATTTCTTTAATCTGTGTTTCTAAATTTAATTCAGAAAATCAATTTAATTCATTAAAAACGCCCAATTTAAATTATCTTTGCCAAGCAGACCGCCTTATCGCTCCGATTCATCGGGGAGGAAAGTCCGGACACCACAGAGAAGCATAGCGGGTAACGCCCGTCTGCCGATAATTATCGGTAAGGACAAGTGCAACAGAAAGTATGTACAGGTGAAGCTGTAGTGAAACCAGGTAAACTCTATGCGGTGAAATTTCAAGTATATCAGCATGTAAGGGTTTCTCGTCCGTTGTTGAAGGGTAGAAAGATAGATTCCGCGAGTAATTTCGGAACTAGATAAATGATAAGGGTTCCGAGGTTTCGGAATACAGAATCCGGCTTACAGGTCTGCTTTTTTTGAAAAATAATTGTTAAAAATTAGTTAACAATTAATCTACTATTATCAATTACATAACATTAATTTAACATTGTGTTTTTACATTTGCTCCATAATTTTAACTATATAAAAAGATGAGCTTTAAAAACATTTTGAATTTTTTCTCTCCAAAAGACAAAACATTTTTTCCATTATTTGAGGAAGCGACTAATAAGTTAACAAAACTCTCTGATGCATTACACGAAGGAGTTAATGCTTCTAAAACAGAAAGAGAAAATTATTTCAAGAAAATTGATGAATTATCTGAAAGCATTGAGAAAATTTCTCATAAAATGAATATAGAATTAAGTAAAAATTTTATTACACCATTCGATAGAGAAGATATTCACTCATTAATGACTACTATAGAAGATGTAGCAAGTAATTTGCAAGAAGCATCTAATAGAATTAGAATGTATCAAGTAGAGAAAATTACAAAATCAATCAGAAAAATCACTGAGATTAACCTAGAAGCTTGTCAGATTATTATGGTTTCTGTGAAAGAATTGAAAGAAATGAGTAATTTTAAAAATATTTTTGAATCTGTAAAGAAAATAAACAAATTAGATAGAAAATCGGATTCAGTATTTGAAAAAGCTATTGCTGATATTTTCGAAAACGAAACAGACGTTAAAAATATTATCAAATATAAAGAAGTATTAGCGTCTTTAGATAAAGCTTCAGATAAATGTAAAGCTGTTGCTAGAGTATTAGAAGCGGTAGCCGTTAAACATTCTTAATTAAGTACTATGTTTACATTATTAATAGTAATTATAGTAATTGCATTGTTATTTGATTTGGTTAATGGTTTTCATGATGCCGCCAATTCAATAGCAACTGTGGTTTCTACAAAGGTATTATCACCAACACAAGCTGTAATTTGGGCTGCCTTTTTCAACTTCATCGCCTATTGGGTGTTTGATATGAGTGTGGGAAATACAGTAGCAAAAACGGTGGATGGTTCTGTAATTAATCTTTGGGTAATTTTATCTGGATTGTTAGCGGCCACGGTTTGGAATTTATTAACTTGGAAATTAGGAATTCCTTCTTCATCTTCACATACTTTAATAGGTGGTTTTGCAGGTGCAGCAGTAGCTCATGCAGGTTTCGGAGTTCTAAATTTAGAATCTATTGGTTTTACAGTTTTGTTTATTTTCTTAGCGCCATTTATTGGAGGTATTATTTCTTTCTTTATTGCTATGGTGACGATTCAAAGAAGTTTCTTCAAAAAAATAAGTATTTCTATTTTAATATCTGTGTTAACGGTATATGTAACATATTCTTTAAAAGACACTTTAGATATTAAGCCGATTATGATTTGGATTATAGGATCGTTATTGGCTTTATTTATTATAGTATATTGTTGGTACGAAATTGTAAACGGTAAAAATCCTTCGCATACTAAAGAAGGAAATATGTATAAAAAACTACAGTTATTATCTTCAGCTGCTTTTTCATTAGGACATGGTGGCGCCGATTCTCAAAAAGTAATGGGTATTATTTGTGCGGCTTGTATTGTTTATGCTAATGGATATAGAACAAACCCTGATGCAAACATGCCAGATTTCGTTAAAGAACACAATCTTTTAAATACAACAGAAATTCTTCAAGTTGTTTATAAAAATGACGAAGGAAAAATTAAGAAGTTTAAACCAGCGGTTGGTGTTTTTGGAAAAGATACTTTGTATGTAGATGGTAAAAAAATTATTGATTTATCAACTGGCGAAAAAATATATGAAGATGAAAAATTAAATTCAAAAGTTAATGTTTCTACTAATCCTTTTTTATCATCATTAATTAAAGATAAAGTAGATTTAAAAAACTTTGAAAAAGTTACAAAAAAACTTACTAAATTAGAAGTGTATTCTGATAAAAAAGACATCAAAGATGTTGTTACTAACGAAGTGATATTTAAAGGAAAAGAAATTAATCCTAAATATAGATACGCCAAAATATTTTCTAAATACATTGATAAGGATGGAATGCTAATAGAAGGACATAAGTTAGAAACGAAAGTAACTAAAGATACTATGCCTACTTGGATTGCCTTTGGTTGTTATTTGATGATTGGTTTGGGTACTTTAATGGGTGGATGGAAAATCGTAAAAACGATGGGAACTAAAATTACCAAAGTAACACCACTTGAAGGCGTTTGTTCTGAAACGGCAGGTGCTTTAACTTTATTTACGGTTTCACAAATGGGTGTGCCAGTTTCAACAACCCATACCATAACAGGTTCTATCATTGGAGTAGGTGCTACCAAACGTTTAAGTGCGGTAAGATGGGGAGTAACCATTAGCTTATTATGGGCTTGGATATTAACCATTCCAGTTTCTGCATTAATTGCTGCTCTGTTTTATTATATTACTACTTTATTTGTGTAATAATATTATAATTTTTTATAAAAAACCGTTTCATTTGAGACGGTTTTTTTTGTCAAAAAAGCATATGTTAAGTTATTGTAAATTTTTATAAAATATCTTAAAGATAAGTTAATATAAAATGCATTTACAGTTAGGTTCTTAACATTAAATTTGCAATCTAAATACAATTAAACAACTAATTCTTAACATTGCAAAGTAAACTCAAATGAAAAAATTATTCTACATTAATCTATTTGTTTTTTTTATTTCTATTACATCATTTTCTCAGAATTCTATTGAATCGAAAGTGAATAATAAAGAACTCATTGAAATAAAAAATGAGGAATCATTAAAGAAAAAGTGGTTTGATTTAGTTAATATTAGAGGTTATGTTCAAGTTAGATATAATAAATTATTAGAAACAAATCCTAATTTAGGTTGCGAGCAATGTGATAGATCTTGGGGTGGAAATAATAGTTTTTTTATTCGACGTGGAAGGATTATTTTATCTGGACAAGTTCATGATAGGGTTTTTATTTATATACAACCTGATTTTGCATCATCTGCGGGTACTACTAATCAGCTTTTTCAAATAAGAGATGCTTATTTTGATTTATCATTAGATAAGGATAAGGAATACCGTTTTCGAATAGGACAAAGTAAAGTTCCTTTCGGATTTGAAAACATGCAATCATCACAAAATCGATTAACATTAGATAGAAATGACGGTTTAAATAGTGCGGTTTCAAATGAAAGGGATTTGGGTGTGTTTTTCTATTGGGCAACCAAACAAAAAAGAGAGTTATTTAAAAAATTAGTTGATGATGGTTTAAAAGGTAGTGGCGATTATGGTTTACTTGGTATAGGTATTTATAATGGACAAACAGCTAATTCAATTGAAAGAAACAATAATCAACATATTGTAGCAAGATTTACCTATCCAATTGAGTTTGATAACGGACAAATTTTTGAAGCTGGTATTCAGGCCTATAATGGTAAATATGTTGTAAATACTTTAACTACTGGTACTGCAAAAGCAAAATTAGAAAATAACAATCCGGAATTTTTGGATCAAAGAGCGGCAGCTTCTTTTATTCTGTATCCACAACCTTTTGGGTTTCAAGCAGAGTATAACATTGGGCGGGGTCCAAGATATAACCCAGCTTTAAATACTATTGAAAATAGCCACTTAGAAGGAGGATATTTATTGTTAAATGCAAAAACAAAAATTAACAATAATATTGTATTTCCATTTTTGAAATATCACTATTACAACGGAGGTAAAAAGCATGAATTAGACGCAAGAAGTTATAAAGTAAATGATTTAGAAATAGGAATTGAATGGCAACCTTTTAAAAGTTTTGAATTGGTTGCAGATTATACAATATCATCTAGACGTTATGAAGATGCTGTTTTATCGGATAACAAACAAACTGGAAGTTTATTGCGATTGCAAGCACAATTTAATTTTTAATAAAAAACGCCGATTTTCAAAATAGAGAATCGGCTTTTTTTTGTTTCATCATTTGTTAAAATTAACATAAATATTTTAACATTAAAGTAACATAAATGTATATTTATAGTCTTAAAAA
>JBIPOM010000206.1:0-3487 GCA_044379175.1 Flavobacterium sp.
CAGCTGAAATTTCAGCAATATTAAAGAAACAATTATCAGATTTTCAATCTGGCGCTACGTTAGAAGAAGTAGGTACTGTACTACAAGTTGGTGATGGTATTGCTCGTGTATATGGTTTATCAAATGCTCAGTACGGTGAGTTAGTTCAATTCGATAACGGATTAGAAGCTATCGTATTGAACTTAGAAGAAGACAATGTTGGTGTGGTTTTATTAGGACCATCAACTGGAATTAAAGAAGGTTCTAACGTAAAAAGAACTAACAGAATTGCGTCTTTAAAAGTTGGTGAACAAATGGTTGGCCGTGTGGTAGATACATTAGGAAATCCAATTGATGGCAAAGGACCAATCGGTGGCGAATTATTCGAAATGCCTTTAGAGCGTAAAGCACCTGGAGTTATTTTCCGTCAACCGGTAACTGAACCATTACAAACAGGTATCAAAGCTATCGATGCAATGATTCCAGTTGGACGTGGACAACGTGAGTTAGTGATTGGTGACCGTCAAACTGGTAAATCATCAGTTTGTTTAGATACCATCTTAAATCAAAAAGAATTTTATGATGCTGGTCAACCAGTATTCTGTATATATGTAGCAATTGGACAAAAAGCGTCTACTGTTGCATCAATCGCAAAAACATTAGAAGAAAAAGGCGCAATGGCCTATACTGTTATTGTAGCTGCTAATGCTTCTGACCCTGCACCAATGCAAGTATATGCTCCTATGGCAGGTGCTGCAATTGGTGAATACTTCCGTGATTCAGGTCGTCCTGCATTAATTATTTATGACGATTTATCTAAGCAAGCCGTTGCTTACCGTGAAGTATCTTTATTATTAAGAAGACCTCCAGGACGTGAAGCGTATCCAGGAGACGTTTTCTACTTACACTCTCGTTTATTAGAAAGAGCGTGTAAAGTAATTAATGATGACGAAATTGCTAAAAACATGAATGATTTACCAGATTCTTTAAAAGGAATTGTTAAAGGTGGTGGTTCATTAACAGCGTTACCAATTATCGAAACACAAGCGGGTGACGTTTCTGCATATATTCCAACAAACGTAATTTCGATTACGGATGGACAAATTTTCTTAGATGGGGATTTATTCAACTCTGGGGTTCGTCCTGCAATTAATGTAGGTATTTCTGTATCTCGTGTTGGAGGTAATGCACAAATTAAATCAATGAAAAAGGTATCGGGTACTTTAAAATTAGACCAAGCACAATTCCGTGAATTAGAAGCTTTCGCGAAATTTGGATCTGACTTAGATGCGGTTACTTTAAATGTAATTGAAAAAGGAAAACGTAACGTGGAAATCTTAAAACAAGGTTTAAATGATCCGTTTGCTGTTGAAAATCAAGTAGCAATTATTTATGCTGGAACTAAAAACTTATTAAGAAATGTTCCTGTAAATAAAGTAAAAGAATTTGAAAAAGATTATATTCAATTCTTAACTTTAAAACATAAAGACGTTTTAGATGCATTAAAAGCTGGTAAATTTGATGATAACATCACAAATGTATTAGAAGCTGCTGCAAAAGAAATTTCTGCAAAATACTAATTAATTAGGTATAAGGAAAAAGGTTTTGGGTATTTGCTTAAACGGATACCCAAAACCATAAACCCAACACCCAATACCCAATAAAAATGGCAAATTTAAAAGAAATACGTAATAGAATTGTATCTGTATCGTCAACGATGCAAATCACTTCTGCTATGAAAATGGTTTCGGCTGCTAAATTAAAAAAAGCACAAGATGCTATTACTGCAATGCGACCTTATTCTGAAAAATTAACCGAGTTAATTCAAAGTTTAAGTGCTTCTTTAGAAGGTGATGTTGCGGCTAATTATACCACTCAAAGAGAAGTGAAAAAAGTATTAGTTGTTGCTATTACTTCTAATAGAGGATTATGTGGTGCTTTAAATTCAAATGTATTAAAACAAGTTAAAATTTTAACTGAAAAATACGGTCACGATAATGTTGGTATTTTTGCCATTGGTAAAAAAGCAAATGATGGTTTACACAAAACAAACTATGTAATAGCCAACAGAAGTGATATTTTTGATGACTTAACTTTTGATAATACTGCAGAAATCGCACAATCATTAACGCATTTATTTTTAGATGGTGAATATGATAAAGTAGAATTGGTTTACAATCAGTTCGTGAATGCAGCTACACAAAATGTTGTAAACGAACAATTTTTGCCATTAGCTCCAATTAAAGGTGCTGCTGCTATTTCATCGGACTATATTTTTGAACCATCAAAAGAAGAAATTGTATTAGAATTAATACCAAAATCGTTAAAAACGCAATTGTATAAAGCAGTTAGAGATTCTTTTGCGGCAGAGCACGGCGCACGTATGACGGCAATGCATAAAGCAACAGATAACGCTACTGATTTAAGAAATCAATTGAAATTAACATATAACAAAGCACGTCAGGCAGCAATTACAGGAGAAATCTTAGAAATTGTAGGTGGTGCGGAAGCTTTAAATAATTAATTTTATTTATTGTTTTATAACTTATTAAAGTCCCAATGAATTGGGACTTTTTTTATTTGCACTAATTCCAAATAAATTTTAAATCCTATTAATCAGTTTAATCCGTGGCGAAAAAAATTATATATTTGTATAAATCGATTTAACATGAAGAACTTTTTTACGTCGCTACTTTTAATTTTTACATCTCATATAATTTCACAAAATCTTCAATTAGAAGAAATAATGAAAGGCAATGATTTTATTGGCAATCAACCTTCCAATCAACGTTGGTCGGTAGATGGGAAAACTATTTACTTTGATTGGAATCCAAACAATGAAATTGGCGATAAAACCTATCATTGGCAAATAGGTTTTTCTCAACCAAAATTAGTAGCAAAAGACGCCTTAAACTTTTCGAATATTCAATATAAAGGGCAAGAAAAATTTGATGTTGTATATTACACAAATCAAGGTGCATTATTTTCATATCATAAAAAAACGAAAGAAAACAAGATAATTTATCAAACAACTTCAAATATCAATGCTGTTCAAAGAAGTAGTAATCCTGATGTAATTTATTTTCAACAAAATAAAAATCTGTATCAATTGAATGTAAAGAATTTTCAATTACTTCAATTAACTAACTTTAAATCTGGAACAGCTTCTTCAGAAACTAATAAAACTTCTTTTCTAAATGACCAACAAAAAGAATTATTTCAGTTTGTAAACCAAGAAAGTGCAAAATCGGAATGGAATAAAAAACGCGCCGCAGAAAACAAACTTAAATTTCCTTCGGAGATTTTATATGGTACGAATGCATTAGAATCATTAAAAATTAACCCAAATGGAAAATTTGTTACGTATACAATTTCGGAATATCCAACTACAAAAGATACAAAAATTGAAAACTTCATTACGAGTGATGGATATACTAAAAACAAATCGGCACGAGAAAAAGTGTCTGTAAACAATAATAGCAAACATAAAATGTATGTTTATAGTATC
>JBIPOM010000053.1:0-13816 GCA_044379175.1 Flavobacterium sp.
AGGGATAAAAATCTTTCCAAACTATTATCAAGAATACGATAATTTAAAATCTTTAGAACCAGTTGAAAAAGCAATAACGATACAAGCGCCAATATACAATGCATCGGGAAACTTAGCTGTTTTTGAAGCCAGAAGTTTAGATAATAAAGACCGTTGGATTCTTCAATTAAACTTAAAAGACGCAACAGTTTCTGAATTAGAGTACCAACACGATGAAGCTTGGATTGGCGGACCTGGAATTCCAGGCTATAATTTTAGTAATGGGACATTGGGTTTTTTAGCCGATAATAAAACAATTTATTTTCAATCAGAAGCTACAGGTTTTTCTCATTTGTATATTTATAATTTAGAAACAAAAAAGAAAACACAACTAACGCAAGGAAAATGGGAAGTTCGTGATGTGCTACTCTCAAAATGGAGCAATTCATTTTATATTACCACAACTGAAACCCATCCGGGAAATCGTTCGTTTTATAAATTAGATATTTCTTTAGGTAAAAAAACACCTATTCTTATTGGTGATGGCGCTTATGAAGTAGAATTTTCACCAGATGAAACCCAATTGGCAATACGATATTCATTTAGCAACAAACCTTGGGAAATATATCTTGCAGAGAACAAACCCAATCCAACTTTAAAACAAATTACGTTTTCAACTTCTACTGCTTTCAACAAGTACAATTGGAAAAAGCCTGAAGTCATTTCTTTTAAAGCAAAAGACGGCACCGATGTTTTCGCCAGAGTTTATAATCCAAAATCAGAAAATAAAAATAAAGCGGCTATCATATTCGTTCACGGGGCAGGCTATTTACAAAATGCACACAAGTATTGGAGTACCTATCACAGAGAATATATGTTTCATAATCTTTTGTCTGATTTAGGCTACACTGTTTTAGATATAGATTACCGTGCTAGTGATGGTTATGGGCGCGATTTTAGAACAGGAATTTACCGTCATATGGGAGGAAAAGATTTATCGGATCAATTAGATGGAAAAAAATATTTAGTTGAAAATTTAGGCATAGATGCTAATAAAGTTGGAATTTATGGCGGATCTTATGGTGGATTTATAACATTAATGGCATTATTAACTAAACCTGGTGAATTTAAAGCAGGTGCAGCATTGCGTTCGGTTACAGATTGGGCACATTATAATCAAGGTTACACTGCAAATATTTTAAATTTTCCTGAAACAGATCCAGAAGCTTACAAAAAAAGTTCGCCAATTTATTTTGCCAATAACTTACAAGACAAGCTATTAATGCTTCATGGAATGGTTGATGATAACGTGCAATTTCAAGATATAGTTAGAATGACGCAACGTTTTATCGAACTTGGTAAAAAAGATTGGGATTTAGCCGTTTTTCCAGTAGAAGCGCACGGATTTCAAAAAACCTACTCTTGGGTAGATGAATATCGAAGAATTTTAGACTTATTTAATGAAAACCTAATAGGTAAAAAGTGATGGAAATTCGTATTTTAACTCAAAAATTAGAAATGTTAGCCCATTTGGATATTGTAAAACAATTATATCCTGATTTTACCGTTGAAAAATACGGCATACTTTTAGATGAAATGCTTAAAGCAAATTACCAACAAATAATTCTAACAAAAAACAATAAAACAATAGCGTTAACCGGTGTTTGGATTGGAACAAAATTATGGTCTGGCAAATACATTGAAATTGATAGCTTTGTAGTTCATGAAGATTTTAGAGGTCAAAAAATTGGCGATATATTAATTGATGAGGTGCATAAAATTGCTGCAAAAGAGGGAGCTAATCAAATTTGTTTAGATGCCTTTACTACCAATTTTACTGCTGGAAGGTTTTATATTAATCACGGATTTCAACCAAAAGGATTCCATTTTGTTAAAATATTGAATTAAAAAAATGAAAATAATTGGACTGTTCGTAATCGTATTTTTGAATTTTATTTCATGTTCTTCAAAAAAAACAAATCAAGAAATCAATCACAATTTAAAAAACATTTCCTATCAAAACTGGGTTGGAGGTGTTAAAGGCACTGGAGGTGGAACTATTTTAAACATTTCATTACTAAATCCAATACCAAAAAATATAGAAATAATAAAAATTCAATTTCAAAATAGAGAAGGAATTATCACAAAATTGAATGATGTATCTTATCAATCCTCAATAAAAACATTTGATAATGAGTTAGAAACTGTACCAACACACACAATAACAACAAACTTAAAACCCAATCAAGCTAAGATTTTTTTCAAAATAAATGGCAAGGAAGCTACTGTAATTGTAGACGACGTAAAAGAAATGCCAATGTTAGCCTATCCAACTGTTAAACCAAAAAATAATTAACTATTTTTGTTCTTAAAATAAAATAAATTGAGTTCAAACAGAAAACTTCTTAAACAAACCCTTATTTACGGTATTGCAACTGTATTGCCTCGTATAATGAGTTTTTTATTGGTAGGATTACATACGGATTTAATGCCGAAAGTAGCCTATGGAGAAATTACCATTCTTTTAGCCTATATGATATTTTTCAATGTGATATTGTCTTACGGAATGGAAACGGCTTTTTTTAGGTTTTACCATAAAGAAAAAAATAAAAAAGAAGTAATTAGTACCGCTACGGTTTCTATTTTTTGGAGTACCATTTTATTTTTATCAATAGCACTTTTATTTCAAAAAACATTAGCAGGATTATTAAACATAGACAAGGAATACGTTAACTATGCCATTTGGATTTTAGCTTTCGATGCACTTGTAATTATTCCGTTTTCTAAGCTTCGTGCCGAGCAAAAGCCAATTAGATATTCTGTACTAAAAATTTCTAATGTGCTTATTTATTTGTTGTTAAACGTCTTTTTATTGGCAATATTACCCAAATTAGCACAAGCCAATCCGCAAGGTTTTTGGAGTTCTTTTTATGTAGAAGACTATCAAATTGGATATGTTTTCTTATCAAATTTAATGGCGAGTGTATTCACTTTTGTATTATTTATGCCGCATTATTTTCAACCTAACTGGTTTTTTAATAATGAACTATGGAAAAAAATGCTTCATTATGGTTGGCCAATATTATTTGCAGGTTTGGCTTTTGGAATCAATGAACATTTAGATAAAATTTTATTATCAGAATGGCTGGATCCTATAACTGCAAAAGCGGCAGTTGGAGCGTATTCGGCTTGTTATAAAATTGGCTTGTTTATGGTTTTGTTTCGTACAGCTTATACATTGGGAATTGAACCGTTTTTCTTCAGTCAAGCTGGAAATGATAATGCACCTCAAACGTACGCTACAATTACTAAATATTTTGTGATTTTAGGTTCATTAATTTTGTTAGTTGTCGTAGTTTTTGCAGATGTTGTAAAATTCTTTTTAGTACGACAACCGGAATATTGGGAGGCTATGTCAATAGTTCCATTAATTATAATAGCGAATTTCTTTTTAGGGATTTACACCAGTTTGTCTGTTTGGTATAAATTAATTGATAAAACGATAATTGGTGCCTACATTTCGGCAATTGGCGCCGTTATTACTTTAAGTATGAATTATATTTTAATAGTAAAATTCAACCTGAGTTATTTGGGTTCAGCCATTGCAACTATTTGTGCCTATGGAAGTATGATGGTGATTTCCTATTATTTAGGAAGAGATAAATATCCAATTCCTTTTGAAATGAAAAAGATCTTAACCTATCTTTTTGCCTCGATTACTTTAGCTTGTATTTCATTTTATGTTCAAGAATTAAGAGAAACTTATATTTTTGGAATACTTGCAATCATTGGCTTTAGTTATTATATTTACAAAAATGAAAAAGAAGTAATTTTAAAAATTATAAAACGAAAATAAACAGACTTTACGGTCTTAAAATAAATAAAACATTGCGAACATTGCGAAATAATTTTGCGACTTTGCGGTAAAAAAAAATAACAATGCAAATAAAAATTATAAATAAATCGCAACATCCATTACCTAACTACGAAACGAATGCTTCAGCTGGAATGGATTTACGCGCGAATTTAACCGAATCAATAACTTTAAAACCGTTAGAAAGAATTTTGGTTAAAACAGGTCTTTTTATAGAATTACCAATTGGTTATGAAGCGCAAGTTCGACCGAGAAGTGGTTTGGCATACAAAAAAGGAATTACGGTTTTAAATTCACCTGGAACAGTAGATGCGGATTATCGTGGCGAAATTGGCGTCATTTTAGTAAATTTATCCAATGAAGATTTCGTTATTGAAAACGGAGAACGCATCGCACAACTAATCATCGCCAAACACGAACGCGCCGAATGGCAAGAAACCATAGAATTAACCGAAACATCTCGCGGAGAAGGCGGATTTGGTAGTACGGGAGTGAAGTAGCTCCCTAACCCCAAAAGGAGGAATTGACAAGATTGAGTAAAAAATAATTGAAAGTTGAATTAATAAAATCCTATTTACCCCTAATAGGAATTCCCCCTTTGGGGGCTAGGGGGCAATAATATGAAAATAATAGTACCAATGGCTGGTCGTGGTTCACGTCTTCGCCCACACACATTAACCATTCCAAAACCATTAATTCCAATTGCAGGAAAACCAATTGTACATCGTTTGGTAGAAGATATTGCTAAAGTAATTAATCAACCAATTGATGAAGTAGCGTTTATCATTCACGAAAGTTTTGGTGAAACAGTAGAAAAAGATTTACTGGCGATTGCAACAAAAATTGGAGCAAAAGGAACTATTTATTATCAAAATGAAGCTTTAGGAACAGGTCACGCCATCATGTGTGCGAAAGATTCTTTATCCGGACCTGCAGTTATAGCTTATGCAGATACCTTAATTCGTGCCGATTTTGAATTAGATGCAACTGCCGATAGTGTAATTTGGGTAAAACAAGTCGATCAACCAGAAGCATTTGGTGTAATTAACTTAAATGAAGCCAATGAAATTATTGAGTTAGTAGAAAAACCTAAAGAATTTGTGTCTGATTTAGCCGTTATCGGAATTTATTATTTCAAAGATATAGCCGTTCTAAAAAACGAATTACAAGCGGTTTTAGATAATAATATTATACACGGTGGTGAATACCAAATTAATGATGGTATCAAACAAATGATGGCAAAAGGTATGAAATTCGTACCCGGAAAAGTAGACGAATGGATGGATTGCGGAAATAAAGACGTTACCGTGGATACCAACAACAGAATGTTAGGATTTTTACATCAAGACGGCGAAGATTTAGTGGCTAATGATGTGCGTTTAGATAATTCACAAATCATTCCACCTTGTTTTATTGGCGAAGGAGTGCAACTTATTGATTCCATAATCGGACCAAATGTTTCTATCGGAAAAGGGTCACATGTTCAAAATAGTAAGATTCAAAATAGCTTAATTCAAACGCATTCACATATTAAAAATGCAAAATTAGATAATGCTATGATTGGAAATCACGTAAATTATAATGGCGAGTTTACGAGCGTAAGCTTAGGTGACTATTCAACAATGGAATAATTTTTGCAATACTTTTATTTAACAACAAAATATGTATAAAATAATAGCATTTCTTTTTCTTTTTCAAGTTTCTTTCGGACAAATAAATCCAGAAGAAGTTGCAACTGCAGAAAATGAATTTGAAACTAATTTTTTTGATGCTTTAAAGGAAAAAGCTATAGAAAATTACGACAAAGCTATTATAGCCTTACAAAAATGTTTGCTAAAAGAACCAGCAAACCCAGAAATTCATTATCAGTTAGGCGTAAATTATTTAGCGCAAAAAAAGTATATAGAAGCAGAAAATGCGTTTCAAAAAGCGGTCGATTTAGAGCCAAAACAACGTTGGTATTGGAACGGCTTGTACGATGTGCATTATCAAACAAAAGCATTTGAAAAAGCAATAGTCATTGTTGAAAAATTAGTTACTTTTGATGCAAATATGAAAGAAGATTTGGTGTCGTTATATATGACTACACAAAAATTTGATAAGGCAAAAACAGTAATTGACGACATCGAAAGCAAAGGCACATTATCCAAAACCATAGAAATGTACCAATTGCAACTTCGAAGCATGCAAAAAGGGACAAAACCAAATGTAAACGATTTAGTTGAAGCCATAAAAAACAATCCAAAAGTAGAACAAAATTACATTGATTTAATTTATCAATATTCATCAGCTAACCAAGAAACAAAAGCATTTGAAACCGCTATATTGTTAGAAAAAGAACTGCCGAATTCGGATTTAGTTCATGTGAGTTTGGTTAAATTTTATATTAATGCAAATGATATTTTAAAAGCTACAGCATCGTATAAAAAAGTTGTAAAAAGCAGCAAAATCGATTTAAAAATTAAACAACGCGTTTTAAATGAATATTTAATTTTTGCAACAAAAAATCCGCAATTACTTGTAGAAATTGACAATACGTTAACGTTTTTCGACAACACTGTTGGAATGGATGTTCATAAAGAATTAGGAAAGTTTTTTTACAATAAAAATAATTTTGATTTGGCTCAAAAATACATGGAACAATCAAAAGAGAATGACATTGAAGCTATTGATTTACTTCTAAATATTTACGATTTCAATAAGGAATTTGAAAAAATGGCAAAAAAATCAGAGGAATATATTGACTTATTTCCAACAAAAGCCAATTTGTATTATTACGCTGGAAAAGGAAACAACAACTTAAAAAATTATAAAAAAGCAAAAGATTTTTTAGAAATGGGAATTGATTATGTTATTGATGATCCAAATTTAGAAGCTGGATTTTGCAAACAATTTATTTTTTGTGCCGACGGATTATCGGATTCAAAAATGAAACAAACCTATCAAAAAAGATTAGATGTAATTTCTAAAAAATAATATGAAAAAACTTTTCACATTCCTTTTATTAGTAGTCGTTATTGCTTCGTGCAAAACGAAAAAAACTGTCGTAGAACAATCCGTTTCTAAAGAAGTAGTTGTGGATAATATGGCTAAAGAAATTATAGAGAAACATTATGAAAATAAAGTAGATTTTCAAACCGTTTCTATTCGTTCTGCTGCGGATTATGAAGATCAAAAACAAGCTATTTCCATTAGTGCCGATATTAGAATGAAGAAAGATGAAGTGATTTGGATTAATTTAAAATTTTTCGGTATTCCAATGGCCAAAGCACTTATTACGCCCACTCGAGTAAGTTATTATGAAAAAGCAAATGCAACTTATTTTGATGGCGATTATTCTCTACTAACTAAAATGTTGGGAACCGATTTAGATTTTCAAAAAGTACAAAATTTGTTGCTAGGACGACCAATTGATGATTTAACCAAAGAAGTTTTTATAGCAGAAATTACCAATAGTTTAGTGCAATTAAAATCAAAAAAACAAGCCGATATTGAAAAGTTATTTCGTTTTGAAACAGGAAATTATTTGTTAAAAGAGCAATATATCAATCAAATTTCTAAAAATAGAAATGTATTGGTTACTTATCCGTCATTTAGTAATCAAGACAATATATTTATGCCAACTGGCGTTTCTATTATTGCCAATCAGCAAAATCAAGTTAAAATAAATGTAGCATATAAAAAAATTACGTTTAATGAATCTTTATCCTATCCATATTCCATCCCAGATGGTTATTCTCAAATAAAAATAGATTAATTTTGTAAAAAAAACCAAGCATGAACAAATTTCTTTTATCCCTATTCGTACTCTTTTTTTCCTTATCAGCAATGGCACAAATTGATGAGAAAGAAAAATTAGAACAAAGAAAAGAACAACTTTTAAAAGAACAAGCGGAATTAAAAGTTAAACTTCAGAACGAAAAGAAAAAAGAAAAATCTGTTTTGAAAGAAATTGCGGGACAAGATGCCCAAATTAGAATTTCCGAAAAAATTATTTCAACAATTGCTAAACAAACTCGAATTTTAGATGACAATATTTATTTAACACAATTAGAAATCAATAAGTTAAATAAAGATTTAAAAATAATGAAAGAAGATTACGCTAAAATGATTGTAAAATCATACAAAAGTCGTTCTGAACAAAGCCGATTTATGTTTGTGTTGTCTTCTACTAGTTTTCTACAAGCTTATAAACGTGTACAATACATGAAACAATATGCAGGATATAGAAAACGTCAAGCAGAAGAAATTAAAGTAAAACAAGCCCGATTAGGCGAAGCTGTTGGCGAATTGCAAACCAACAAAAAAGAAAAAGAAGTGGTAATTGTTGAAAAAACCAAAATAAAAGCAGAACATGAAAAACTAAAACAAGAAAAAGTAGCAACGGCAAAACTCATACAAAAAGACAAGAAAAAAATTGCAGCAGATATCGCAGCAAAACAAAAGGAATCTAAAGCTATCGATAAAAAAATCAAAAAAATGATTAACGATGCGATTGCTGCAGAAAACAAGAAAAATGCGGCTAAGAAAAAAGCTGCAGCTGCCAGTTCGGGAGAAACTACACCAATAAAAACCACACCTGTTTCTACAACAAAAATTGAGTTAACGCCTGAAGGTAAATTATCTTCAGATAGTTTTAAAGCGAATAAAGGGCAACTGCCTTGGCCAACAGAAAAAGGATATATTTCCACTGGATATGGAGATCAACCACATCCAGATTATAGTAATATCGTTATTCATAATAGCGGAATCGACATCACTACGGATTCAGGATCTTCGGCACGTGCCGTTTTTGCTGGCGAAGTTTCTGGCGTGCAAGTGTCTCAAACTACAAATACTTATACGGTATTGGTGCGTCACGGAGATTTCTTTACCGCATATAGTAATTTAAGTAGCGTTTCGGTTTCTGTGGGTAACAAAGTTACGGCAAAACAAACGTTGGGTAAAATAAAAACAAATGCCAAAGGAAATTCGGTATTAAAATTTGTTATCAATCAAAACACAACGGTTCTAAATCCAAAAAGTTGGTTAAAACCTAAATAAGTTTTAGGAGCAAAACCCTTATTTTCAGTAGACTTTCGGTCCCGCTATCCGCTATATTTTTTCTTTTGTTACCTAAGCAACTCGAAGGCATTAAAAGAAAAAGATGCCGCTCCTATCGGGGCTATAATACAACTACTTTGTTCAAAAAACTTTCAGCGAAAATCCGTTTAATCTATGTATTAATTAAAATGGCTATGTGTTTTTTTTACCACGGATTACACGGATTACACAGATTTTTATTAAAATTTGCGCAAACCCAATCAATCCGTAAAATCTGTGTACCCATCAAATTCATAAACTTTACTTATCTTTGCACAAATTTGGACTATGCCAACAATTGGAAACATAATTTTGCCCGATTATCCCTTACTTCTTGCACCTATGGAAGACGTAAGTGATCCGCCATTTCGTCGTTTGTGCAAAATGCACGGAGCAGATTTAATGTATTCTGAATTTATTTCTTCAGAAGGTTTAATTCGTGATGCAATGAAAAGCAGAATGAAATTAGATATTTTCGACTACGAACGTCCAGTTGGAATTCAAATATTTGGTGGCGACGAAGAAGCAATGGCACTTTCTGCAAAAATTGTTGAAACCGTTCAACCTGATTTGGTAGATATTAATTTTGGTTGCCCCGTTAAAAAAGTAGTATGTAAAGGCGCTGGAGCTGGTGTTTTAAAAGACATCGATTTAATGGTACGTTTGACCAAAGCAGTCATTCGATCTACGCATTTGCCAGTTACTGTAAAAACCCGTTTGGGTTGGGACGAAAGTTCTATTAATATTGATGAAGTAGCCGAACGTCTGCAAGATATTGGCGTACAAGCTTTAACCGTTCATGCCAGAACCCGTGCACAAATGTATAAAGGACATTCTGATTGGACACATATTGAACGTATTAAAAACAATCCTCGAATTTCTATGCCTATTTTCGGAAACGGCGATATTGATTCTCCTGAAAAAGCGTTAGAATATAAAAATAAATTTGGTTTAGACGGTATGATGATTGGCCGTGCAGCCATTGGTTACCCTTGGATATTTAACGAAATTAAACATTTTTTCAAAACGGGCGAAAAATTAGCCCCACCAACCGTAGCAGACAGAGTAGAAGCCGCTCAAAACCACTTAATTTGGTCCATGGAATGGAAAGGTGAACGAGTTGGAATCGTAGAAATGCGTCGTCATTATACCAATTACTTCAAAGGCATTCAAGATTTCAAACCATACAAACAACGTTTAGTTACTACAGATGGGCACAACGAATTATTTGATATTTTCAATCAAATAAAAGAAGTGTATGCGAATTACGATAATGTGTTAACTGGGCTGTAAGTCAATTTTCTAATTATTTTTACCACCCTTAGTTTGTCATCCTAAAAAGATCTCACGCAAATTTTACTTCTATTAATTTGTGAAATCTGTGATAATCTGTGTTCAAATTTTTGCATTTCTTTGCGAATCTCTCCGTAAATCCTTAACTTTCCATTTTCAAAATTGATGCTATGCAAACTTTTTCTACTATAAAAATTCTTCATCTTGACACCAATCATCCGTTGCTTTGGGAGCAATTAGAAAAGGCAGGTTTTCAGAATGAAGCAGATTATACTTCCACCAAAGAAGCAGTGGAAAGTAAAATAGAGAACTATCACGGAATAGTTATTAGAAGTCGCTTCAAAATTGATAAAACCTTTATTGATAAAGCTAAAAACTTACAATTTATTGCAAGAGTGGGGGCGGGTTTAGAAAGTATCGATTGTGAATATGCCGAAAGTAAAAACATAAAACTAATTGCCGCTCCGGAAGGAAACGCTTCAGCTGTTGGCGAACATGCTTTAGGAATGCTTTTGTCGCTATTTAATAAATTAAATACTGCCGATAAAGAAGTGAAATCCGGACAATGGAATCGTGAAAGTAATCGCGGAACAGAATTGGACGGAAAAACAGTTGGGATTATTGGTTATGGAAATATGGGAAAATCATTCGCAAAAAAATTGAGAGGTTTTGATGTAGAAGTTTTGTGCTATGATATTTTACCAAATGTTAGTGATTCAAATGCGAAACAAGTTTCCTTACAAGAAATACAACAAAAAGCAGATGTGTTAAGTATACACATTCCGTGGACACCTGAAACGGATAAAATGGTAAATACTACGTTTATCAATCAATTCTCAAAGCCATTTTGGTTTATCAATACCGCAAGAGGGAAAAGTGTAGTCACTACCGATTTAGTTTCTGCTTTACAATCCGGTAAAATTTTAGGAGCAGGTTTAGATGTTTTAGAATACGAAAAACTATCATTTGAAACCTTATTTGAAGGTAAAAAACCAGAAGCGTTTGATTATTTATTACAATCCCAAAACGTTATTTTAACACCACATATTGCGGGTTGGACAATTGAAAGTAAAGAAAAACTTGCCCAAGTTATTGTAGCTAAAATTTTGAATTTGTATAAAGATTAATACAACTTGTCATAAAAAGTATAGAAATTTAAATATTTTATATATATTCGTAATTCAAACAAAAACTAAACTATTATGGAAGCAAACAAAGTGGACATGTTTATGATGTCAAACACAAAATTTTTTGAAGGACACAATTTACATGCGATTAGAGAAAGATTATTAGCATTAGATGATGAGAAATGGCCTATGATTCAAATGGTGCAATTTAAAGACCCTACTACCGCTTTATTGATTTCAATTTTTGCAGGAGCATACGGAATTGATAGATTTTACATTGGAGATACAGGAATGGGAGTGGGTAAACTACTTACTTGTGGTGGTGTCGGAATATGGGCAATTGTAGATTGGTTCTTGATTCAAGGTGCTACTAAACAAAAGAATCTAGAAAAATTTAATCAAGCGATGATGTATTAAATAAAATTGTCTAAAATCTTTCATGTTTTTAGACAATTTTTTTAAATGATTAATGGAAATGAATAGAAACAAGTTATATATTTTTCTGTTAATTGCAATTTCTTTAGGGTATATATGGTTGTTTTCAAGTGTATCTATTATTAAAGAAAACCATCTTGGTTGTTTATTTAAAAAAATCACTTCATATCCATGTCCTTCTTGTGGCACAACTAGGTCTGTTCAATTGCTTTTCAAGGGTGAATTTTTTTCTTCACTCCTTCTAAATCCATTTGGCATTCTTGTAGCAATAATTATGTTGGTGGTTCCATTTTGGATAGGAATAGATTTTTTAAAAAAATCGGATAGTTTTTTTAAATTTTATAAGGCATCAGAACGATTTATTTCAAAAAAACCAATAGCTATTTTTTTATTCTTATTGGTTATATTAAATTGGTATTGGAATATTAAAAAAAATATATAATTATGATTTCAAACACAAACTTTTATTATAAGCCTAACGATTCAGAATTAGAACGCGCTTCAAATAGTTATTTAATGTCATTAGTAGCTGTTATTGGAGGATTGCCTTTGCCAATTTTGAATTTATTGGCATCCATATTTTTCTATTTAGGAAATAGGAAAAGTACACCATTTGTAAAGTGGCATTGTACTCAAAATTTGCTGTCGCAATTTGGGTTATTTTTTCTCAATAGCACAGGTTTTTGGTGGACAGTTTCAGTTATTTTTTATGATGAAAAGGTCACAAATGGCTATTTTGGTTACATGATAACTTTACTTATTTTTAATTTAGTTGAATTTATTTCAACTATTATTTTAGCGTCAAGAACAAGAAAAGGAATACACGCTCAATTGTTTTTATTTAGTGATTTAACAAATATTTTAGTAAAGAAAGATGAAAATTATAAGTAAAGCATTACTCGTTTATGGTGGGTTTTTCTTGTGTTGGTTTTTACTTGCACAAGTTGATTTTGTTTCGTTTTTTGAAATAGAACAAAATAAAGTATTTGCAGAAGATAAAATCGGAGATATTATTTGGGACGAAATTGAAAGCAATGAAGATGTTATTTATGACGATTCTATTGTTTCTACTTTAGATGCCTTATTGTTGCCATTATGTGAAGCTAATAACATTGAGAGAGACAGTTTAAAAGTACATATCGTAAAAAACAGTCAAGTGAATGCATTTGCAATGCCAGATAATCATTTGGTAGTGTATTCTGGACTTATTGAAGCCAGTAAAAACGAACAAGCTTTGCTTGGGGTTTTAGGACATGAAATGGCTCATATTGAAAAAAATCATGTGATGAAAAAATTGTCTAAAGAGATTGGTTTTTCTGTATTGGTTTCAATGGCAACAGGAGCTAATGGTAGTCAAATTGCTGAGGTTTTAAACACATTAACTTCGTCTGCTTATGATAGAAGTTTGGAGAGAGAAGCCGATATGGAAAGTGTAAGATATATGCTCAAAGCTAATATAGATCCAAGACCTTTCGCAGATTTTATGTATGAATTATCATTAGATAACGAAATGCACAAATATACTTATTTGATAACCACGCACCCAGAAGCAGAAGACCGCGCAAAGTATATTCTCAATTATTTAAAAGGTAAAAAAATTAAATCTAAATTAATTCTTTCAAAAGAAGCATTTAATGAATTTAAAGAGAATGTTTCTAAAAACTAAGAATAATATTTAAAACAAACTAAAGGCTAATTACTAGAGTAATTAGCCTTTATGTTTTCTTTCTAATTCCGCTTGAAACTCTTCCATAACTGGTTTTACAGTGCTTTCTGGAATATCTGAAATTTTAATATACATCAATCCATCAATAGCATTGTTAAACATTGGGTCAACATTAAACGCTACAACTTTTGCATTTTGTTTGATGTATTTCTTTATTAAAACAGGCAATCGTAACGATCCTGGTTCAATTTCATCAATAATTTTATCAAATTTATTTAAGTCGGCTTCAGTTTCATTAAATACGAAATCTTTGTCTGCGTCTTTTAATTTAACTTTAAACTCTTTTTTCGGTTTAATATA
>JBIPOM010000163.1:0-4767 GCA_044379175.1 Flavobacterium sp.
AATTTGTTGCAATAAAAAAATTCTGTATTTTTACGAAAAATTAATTATTATGAGCACAGAAAAAGAAGCAAAATTAAAAGCCTTACAACTAACATTAGACAAATTAGACAAAACGTACGGTAAAGGAACTGTAATGAAAATGGGTGATTCTGCTGTAGAAGAAGTAGAAACCATTTCATCAGGATCTTTAGGCGTAGACATTGCATTGGGAGTAAATGGATATCCAAAAGGAAGAATTATTGAAATTTACGGACCAGAATCTTCTGGTAAAACTACCCTAACCTTACACGCCATAGCAGAAGCACAAAAAGCAGGAGGAATTGCAGCATTTATTGATGCAGAACACGCCTTTGACCGATTTTATGCGGAAAAATTAGGTATTGATATTGATAATTTAATTATTTCTCAACCTGATAACGGAGAACAAGCATTAGAAATTGCGGAAAGTTTAATTCGCTCAGGTGCTGTAGATATTGTAGTAATTGACTCGGTTGCTGCCTTAACTCCAAAAAGCGAAATTGAAGGCGATATGGGTGATAGTAAAATGGGATTACATGCCCGTTTGATGTCGCAAGCGTTAAGAAAGTTAACAGGAACTATTCATAAAACAAAATGTACCGTATTTTTTATCAATCAATTAAGAGATAAAATTGGGGTAATGTTTGGAAGTCCAGAAACTACAACCGGTGGAAACGCATTGAAGTTTTACGCTTCCATAAGAATTGACATCCGACGCTCTTCGCAAATTAAAGATGGCGACAATGTTATTGGTAACAGAACAAAAGTAAAAATTGTAAAAAACAAAGTAGCACCACCTTTTAGAACTGCAGAATTTGACATTATGTATGGAGAAGGGGTCTCTAAAGTTGGTGAAGTTTTAGACTTAGCTGTAGATTTTGAAATTGTTAAGAAAAGTGGTTCTTGGTTTAGTTATGGTGAAACAAAATTAGGACAAGGAAGAGATTCTGTAAAACAACTAATAAAAGACAATCCAGAACTAATGGATGAGTTAGAAATTAAAATTAAAGAATTACTAAAAGAACAAAACGCATAACTAATTTTGAAACTTTTTATATAACTCGGTTATAATATTCTAATTTTAAATATATAAGTCATGAAAAATGTAATTGCACTGATCAGTATTTTTGTATTATCGATATCTTGCATCGAAGAATCAAATAATCCCAGAGTTTACTTCGATTTGTTACCTGTTCACTCAGTAGTGTTGCCCACAAGTTTTACTGCAAACACCTCTAATGAAATTGAAGTTAAATACCTTAAGCCAACAAGCTGTCACGGGTTTAACGGATTTAATTACACTAAGGATGTGAACACCAGAACTATTGCAATTCAAAATTATATCCTGGATGAAGGAAATTGTCTTCCGTTAACCAATCAGATGGTTACACAAATTTTAAATTTTAAGCCTACAGAAGCAGGTACTTACCTATTAAAATTTTGGAAAGGTAAAGATGCAAATGGGGTAAATACATATGAAGAATTTTCAGTAGTAGTACAATAATTAAAACGCCTATTTAGGCGTTTTTTTATGCTTTTTATTTTTGAAGTTCGGTTAAAATGATATCCCTAACTTGTTGTTTCAACAGAAATTTATCATCCATCGTTTTTCCAATCGTTTCTATGGGTGGGTGAATTTTGGCTCTCATTTTCCCTGGTGATCCACTAAAAAAAGTGTATGAAAATCGTTTTTTGTTATCATAAAAAGTAATCGGAAGAATTGTAAGTTGGTGCTCAATTGCGATTCGGAAGGCACCATCTTTAAATTCATCTAAAAGGACACTTTCGTGGGGCACGCCGCCTTCAGGAAAAATACAAATACTCAAACCTTGTTGAATTCTATTTTGTGCACGTTCAAAAACGGCAAATCGACTTTTACTATTTTCTCGGTCTACTAAAATACAAACACGTTTGTAAATAAATCCAAAAATGGGAATGTTAACCAATTCTTTTTTCCCTACAAATACAAACGGATGATTTTTTACAGCTAACAACATCAACATAATATCCGTCATTGAAGTATGATTGGCTACCAACATATAATTTTTGCCTGTTTCAAAATTTTCAGTGCCTTTTATAGAATATCTAAAACCCATTCCGATTAAAATAACTCGAGCCCAAAGTCGTGCGATTTTAAAAAATAACGGATATGTTTTTTCACTTAAAATAGTAATTAGTATCAGTGGAAATAACACTAATATTGGCAACAATACCAATAGGTAAAACCAGATACGATATAGTAGCCAAAAGGGATATTTAAATAATTTCATTTCTCAAATTGTATTTGATTTTCAAAAGTAAACAATTTTAAAAAACTTATTCTTTTTAGTTGCTGCTTTTTACTTGGCTCTTTTTACTTAAAAACTTACATTTGCAAAAACATCATTCAAAATGGCAAAAATATTAACAGGTGTTCAAAGCACAGGAACGCCACATTTAGGAAATTTATTAGGAGCGATTATTCCAGCGATACAAATGGCTAATAATCCTGCAAATGAATCGTTTTTATTTATTGCCGATTTGCATTCGATTACACAAATAAAAAACGGAACCGAACTCAAACAAAACACCTACAGTACTGCTGCCGCTTGGTTAGCGTGTGGGTTAGATACTAATAAAGTAGTGTTTTACAGACAATCCGATGTGCCACAAACCGCAGAATTATCTTGGTATTTGAGCTGTTTTTTTCCTTTTCAACGCTTAACATTAGCCCATTCTTTTAAAGACAAAGCCGACCGATTAGAAGATGTAAATGCAGGATTATTTACTTATCCGATGCTTATGGCTGCCGATATTCTATTATACGATGCCGAAATTGTGCCTGTTGGAAAAGATCAAATGCAACATTTAGAAATTACCAGAGATGTAGCTTCTCGATTTAACCATCAAATGGGAGAAACATTTGTGTTGCCCGAAGGAAAAACAAGTGAAGAAACGATGTTAATTCCAGGAACAGATGGGCAAAAAATGAGTAAATCTCGAAATAATTTTATCAATATTTTTCTAGATGATAAAACCTTATTAAAACAAATAAAAGGTATTGAAACAGATAGCACACCTTTAGAAGAACCTAAAAATCCAGATACTTGTAATGTGTTTGGCTTATATAAATTATTAGGCACAGAAGCACAAATCGCCCAATTAAAAGTAAACTATTTAGCTGGAAATTATGGTTTTGGACACGCCAAACTAGCACTATTTGATTTAATTATAGAAAAATTTAAATCCGAAAGAGAAAAATATAATTACTACATAAACCACCCTGAAGAAGTAGATAAATTACTTTTTGAAGGTGCTACAAAAGCAGGTAAAGTGGCAGATGTCGTTTTAAAAAGAGTACGAGAAAAACTTGGCTTTATGTAGCATTTTTTCGCGCAGATTTTCACAAATTTCACAGATTAGTTTCGTGCTAGTCTGTGAAATTTTTGTTTAAAACTAAATTACTTCAAACAACTTGCCTGGCAAAGGCCTAATAATGCCTTTTAACTCCATATTTAATAATAAAGAAGAAATTTTAAAAATAGGAAAATCGCAATCTAATGCAATAATGTCCATTAATTCATTTTCTTTATTTACTAAATAGTCATAGATTTTTTGTTCTTCCTCCGTCAAAGAAACGAAAAGTTGTTTTTGGATGGGTTTGCTTTCTTTTTTAGAATCAATATCCCAATTCAAAATATAAATTAAATCCGCTGCACTATTTAGTAAATGTGCCCGTTGGGTTTTAATCAAATTGTTGCAACCTTGACTAAATTTGTCTGAAATTCGACCAGGAACAGCAAATACATCTCGATTATAGTCATTTGCTATATTAGCTGTAATTAATGAACCCCCTTTTTCGGCACTTTCAATGACGATTGTAGCTTCACACATGCCTGCAACGATTCTGTTTCTTTTAATAAAATTTTCTCTTTCTGGATTGCTGGTACTCCAAAATTCGGTCATAAAACCGCCATTTTGCTCCATTTGAGAAATATACTTTTTATGTGATTTTGGATATATTTGATTTAAACCGTGAGCCAAAACACCAATAGTTTGTAAATTATTTTGCATTGCCGCTTGATGTGCCACTATGTCAACTCCATAGGCAAAACCACTAACAATAATTGGGTTCAATGGTGCTAAATCTTCCAAAAGTGTATTGGTAAATGAAACTCCATAAGGGCTAATTTGACGGGTTCCTACGATATTAATTACTCTTTTATTTTGTAAATTAATAGCCCCTGATTGAAATAAAACAGTTGGACCATCGGCACAATGCTTTAAGCGTTCTGGATACGAATCATCTTCAAATGTAGCATAAGAAATTTGTTCGTTTTCAATGAAACGAAGTTCATTTTCCGCTAAATTAAAAATCTTTTTTTCTTGTAAATTTTTGTAGAGATAATCACCTATGCCTTCAATGGCAACAAATGCTTTTTTAGAGGTTTGGAATACCGCTGCGGCAGAACCGCATTGTTTAATTAGTTTTTTGGCAACAACATCACCAATTCCTTCCACTTTTAAGAGTGCGAGCGTGTGTAATAATTCGTTATGTAACATGGCGTATAATATATCCTACAAATATATTTATTTTTTTAGTAATTTTATAAAAAACCGCAAAACGAAGAAAATTTATTTTTAAATTGTTAATAAAAATTGTTAATAAAATTTTGTTTTTGGGCTTGATTACTTAATTTTGCATAGATGAAAATAGAAAAATACATTTCAGAATTGTTGTACAGATACCAATGCGTAGGCGTTCCGGGT
>JBIPOM010000164.1:0-4744 GCA_044379175.1 Flavobacterium sp.
TTATAATAGGATTATTAGTATATCATTCACTAAGTCTATCTGGAGAAGCGAAAGTTTCTGAGAAAGGTATTGGGATGCTTCTACCAATTTTTTCTATCGTTTTTCTTGCTTTGGCTAACAGAGCAATTAAAAGGGACGAAGATCTCGTAAAATCTGTGGACAGAATACGATAAACCTATCATCTTAGCTTATTAGTGCGTAGAAAATCCGTTTTGAGAAATCAAAGCGGATTTTCGTTTTTAGACATATTCTAACTTTTGACTTATGTTTTTTCACTTTTTACTATTCACAATTCACTTATTACTTTTTACTTTTTACTTTTTACTTTTTACTTTTTACTTTTTACTTTTCACTCTTCTCTCTTCACTTTTTACAATTTACTTCACTTGTCTCCTATTTCAATAATTTCTAAACTCTGAATTTTATCCCCATCAATTTCAAATCGTAACATCGTTCTTTTTTGATGAAACCCTGAAATACCTGCAGCACCCGGATTCATATGCAAGCAATTGAGCTTTTTATCAAACATTACTTTTAATATATGTGAATGCCCGCAAATAAATAACTTGGGTGGGTTTTGAGTAATTTCCTCTCGAATAGTTTGACTATATTTTCCGGGATAGCCACCAATATGAGTAATTAAAACCGATACACCTTCACATAAAAATCGATTATTTAAAGGGAATTCCAAACGCGCTTCATGATTGTCAATATTTCCAAAAACAGCACGTAAAGGTTTTAGTTTTTTAATCGAATCAGTAACTTTTAAATCGCCAATATCTCCAGCATGCCATACTTCATCAGCTAATTTTACATATTTTAAAATTGTATCGTCAATATGACTGTGCGTGTCAGAAAGTAGTAATATTTTTTTCATTTAATAAGAGTTTCTATGTTACAGAGTAACTAAGCTGCAAAGTTGACAAAAAAATATAGTTTATTGTTTCTTTTTAAGAAAACATTGAACATAATAATTCAAATTCTTAGTAACTTTGCGACTCAGAAACTTAGAAACTTAAAGATAATTGAGATACTTCATTGAATTTGCATATAACGGAAAAGAATATTTTGGGTTTCAAATACAACCTAATGCCATTTCAATACAAGAAACTTTAGATACTTCATTATCTTTAGTACTTCGAGATAAAATTGAAATTGTTGGCGCAGGAAGAACCGATTCTGGTGTACATGCCAAACAAATGTTTGCCCATTTTGATACAGAAATTGAATTTGACATTTCTACTTCCATTCAAAAGCTAAATTCATTTTTACCAAAAGATATTGCTATTATTGATATTATTGAAGTACAACCTGATGCACATGCGCGATTTGATGCCACAAGTAGAACATACGAATATCACATTACCACTTTTAAAGATGTTTTTAATGCTAATGGAAGTTGGAAAGTGCATCATAAATTAGATTTAGATTTGATGAATGATGCTTGCAAAATACTATTTGAATATATTGATTTTGAATGTTTTTCTAAAATTCACACAGATGTAAAAACCTTTAATTGTAAAATTTCGGAAGCAGATTGGCAACAAAACGGAAATCAGATTATTTTTACCATTACTGCCGATAGATTTTTACGAAATATGGTACGAGCCATCGTTGGAACTTTAATAAATGTAGGTATTCATAAAACGTCTTTATCCGATTTTAGAGCTATTATTGAAAGTAAAAACCGAAATAATGCTGGTTTTTCTGTACCTGCTCACGGATTGTATTTAACAAAAGTAAAATATCCGTATATTTAGCCTTCAAAAAACTATAAGCCAAATGAGCGTTTTAAAATCATCCTCTTTTAAAAAATTAATGCGTTATGCCATTCCTTTTAAAAGCAAACTTTTTTCGGTTGCACTTTGGGCTGTATTTTTAGCTATAGTGGCTGGCTTACGACCATTATTATTAAATATCACTATCGATAAATATTTTGTAAATACCAGCAAAGAAACCAATGTAATTCAAGATTATTTTTTAAACATAATTAGCAAAATATTACAGGAAGGAAATGCTACTTATAATATCAAAGTATTGGTAGCTATTATGTTTATCATTCTATTATTAGAAGTTGTAGCGCAATACTTTTTTGTATTTATTTCAAGTTGGTTGGGTCAAGATATTGTAAAAGTAATTCGTGAAAAATTATTTGCCCATTTAGCCAGTTTTAAAATAAAATATTATGATAATGAACCAGTTGGTAAATTAATTACCCGTTGTATTTCGGATATAGAAAATATAGCTAGTATATTTAGTCAAGGTTTGTTTATGATTGTTAGCGACGTTTTAAAAATGGTTATCGTGCTGATTTTCATGTTAGTAATTAATTGGAAAATTACTTGTATTGTCTTGCTAATTATGCCAGTTATACTAATCGCTACGAATATTTTTAATAAAAAAATGAAAGTCGCGTTTAATGAAGTACGAAATGAAGTGGCCAACTTAAACACCTTTATTCAAGAACGATTAACAGGAATGAAAATCGTGCAATTGTTTAATAGAGAAAAAATTGAATTGGAAAAATTTAAAGAAATCAATTATAAACACAACAAAGCTTGGTTAAAAAACATTTTATACAATAGTATTTTCTTTCCAATTGCCGATATTGTTTCAAGTATTACATTAGGGTTAGTGGTATATTTTGGTGCTATTTTTATCATAAATGGAGATACTAATACTAGTGTAGGACAACTTATTTCATTTAACATGTATATCGCCATGTTATATACGCCGTTACGACAAATTGCAGATAAATTTAATGTTATGCAAATGGGAATTGTAGCAGCAGACCGAGTTTTTGAAATTTTAGAATCAAATTCAGAAATTCAAGACAACGGAACGATTCCTGCTGAAAAATTAAAAGGAAACATACTGTTTGAAAACGTTAGATTTAGTTATTTAAAAGACGAAGAAATTTTAAAAGGCATCCATTTAGAAGTAAAAGCAGCCGAAACTATTGCTATCGTTGGAGCAACTGGTGCTGGAAAAACTACAATTATTAATTTATTGAATCGTTTTTACGAAATCGATTCTGGAAAAATATTAATTGACGACATCAATATTAACGATTACACTTTAGAAACGTTAAGAAATGAAATCGCCATGGTTTTACAAGATGTGTTCTTATTTGCCGATACCATTTATAATAACATTACGCTTTTTGATGAAAGTATCAAAAGAGAACAGGTGTATGAAGCGGCCAAAAAAATTGGTGTTCACGATTTTTTAATGTCGTTACCTAACGGATATGATTATGATGTAAAAGAACGAGGTGTCATGCTATCCTCGGGACAACGACAATTAATTGCTTTTTTACGAGCTTATATTAGTAATCCAAGTATACTAATTTTAGATGAAGCCACTTCTTCAATTGATTCTCATTCTGAAGAATTAATAAAAAACGCAACACAAACGTTAACTCAAGGAAGAACATCTATAATTATTGCGCACCGTTTGGCAACTATTGTAAATGCAGATACTATCATAGTAATGGATAAAGGTTTAATCGTAGAGAAAGGCAAACATAAAGAATTATTACAAATTGAAAACGGGTTTTACAAAAAGTTATACGAAGCCCAATTTGAAAAAACAGAAAATAGAGAATAGATAATAGAGCATAGAATATAGAGCATAGAATATAGAGAATAGAAGATAGACTTTTAACTTTTGCCTTTTTATCTTTTCCCTAATGCCTAATGCCTTTTACCTATTTACTAAAAAAATACTTAAAAAATAAATAAATATTTACTAATTTCGCAACAAGAAAATTAAGATACAAAACACAAAAAAAATGAAATACGATATTATAGTTTTAGGAAGTGGTCCTGGTGGATATGTTACAGCAATTAGAGCCTCACAATTAGGATTTAAAGTTGCCGTTATTGAAAAAGAAAATTTAGGTGGTGTATGTTTAAATTGGGGTTGTATTCCAACAAAAGCCTTACTGAAATCAGCACAAGTTTTCGATTATTTAAAACACGCTGCCGACTACGGATTAAAAGTAGATAACGTAGATAAAGATTTCAACGCCGTGGTTGCCCGTTCACGTAATGTGGCTGGCGGAATGAGCAAAGGTGTTCAATTCTTAATGAAAAAAAATAAAATTGATGTTATTGATGGTTTTGGAAAAGTAAAACCAGGAAAGAAAATTGATGTAACTGCGGCTGATGGAAAGGTTACAGAATATTCTGCTGATAACATTATTATTGCAACTGGTGCACGCTCTCGTGAATTGCCAAACTTACCACAAGATGGTGTAAAAGTAATTGGATACAGACAAGCAATGACATTACCAACGCAACCAAAATCTATGATTATTGTAGGTTCTGGAGCAATTGGAGTGGAATTTGCACATTTTTATAACGCAATGGGAACACAAGTTACTATTGTAGAATTTATGCCAAATATTGTTCCTGTTGAAGACGAAGACATTTCAAAACAAATGGAACGCTCTATGAAAAAAGCAGGTGTTTCTATTATGACAAATTCATCTGTAGAGAAAATAGATACAACTGGAAATGGCGTAAAAGCAACTGTAAAAACAGCTAAAGGAGAAGAAGTTATCGAAGCTGATATTTTACTTTCAGCAGTTGGTATCAAAACAAATATTGAAAATATTGGTTTAGAAGATGTAGGAATTGCTACTGACAGAGATAAAATTTTAGTAAACGATTTCTATCAAACTAATGTTCCTGGATATTACGCCATTGGAGATATTACTCCTGGTCAGGCTTTAGCACAC
>JBIPOM010000034.1:0-17039 GCA_044379175.1 Flavobacterium sp.
ATTATTTCCGTCTTTTATATATTGTGGTTTAAAAGAGGTCATCCAGGCACCATTTCTTTTGCCTTTTCTTGGAAAGAAATCGGTGTAAAAAATCGCAACTAAATTCTTATTTTCATCTAAAACTTCGAAAGTTTGCACATCGGAATGGTATTTGTCAATGTCAAAAACTTCGTTAAAGGTGATTCCAAAAAGTTTTTCTGCAATTGTAAACGCTCCGTTTAAAACATTCTCTAATTTGAAATACGGTTTTAAAGCTTCATCATCTAAATTGAATAATTTTTGTTTCAATTTTTCTGAATAATAAGCGCCATCCCATTTTTCTAATTGTTCAATTCCATCTAAATCTTTTGCAAATGCAGTTAATTGCTCGAATTCTCTTTTAGCAGCTGGTTTGGCTTTTTCTAAAATATCATTTAGAAATGAAAGTACTTTTGTTGGATTTTGAGCCATTCGTTCTTCTAAAACAAAATGAGCATGCGTTTCGTATCCTAATAAATTAGCACGTTCATGACGAAGTGCTACAATTTTTTTAGTAATTTCTTCGTTATTATATTCGTTATTTTGAAAGGCTTTTTTACCAAATGAAATTGCCATTTCTTTTCTTAGTTCTCTCTTTTCAATGTAAGTTACAAATGGCATATAGCTTGGAAAATCTAAGGTGAATATCCAACCCGTTTTGTTTTTAGATTTGGCTAAATCGGCAGCAGCTTCTTTAGCGCCATCTGGCAACCCTTTTAAATCGGCTTCATTAGTAAGGTGTAATTCAAAATTATTGGTTTCTGCTAAGGTGTTTTCACCAAAAGTCAATTGTAATTGTGCCAATTCGGTATCAATTTCTCTTAATCGTACTTTTTTATCATTAGAAAGTAACGCTCCATTTCGTGTAAAACCTTTATATTTTTTTTCTAATAATGTAGCTTGTTCTGTTGTTAAATTTATACCGTTTTTGTTTTCATAAACGGATTTTACTTTTTTAAATAAATCTTCGTTTAATGCTATGTCGTTTCCAAATTCTGTAAGCAAAGGTGTAATTTCTTGTGCAATTTTTTGCATTTCATCTGAAGTTTCTGCAGCATTTAAGTTAAAAAAAATAGACGATAATCTATCTAAATTTTCACCCGAAAAATCTAATGCTTCAATAGTATTTTCAAAAGTAGGTGTTTCAGGATTCGTAATTATGGCATCAATTTCGGCTTTTGCTTTGCTGATATTTTTAATAAATGCGGGTTTGTAATCTTCTAATTTTATTTTAGAAAAAGGCGCCGTATTGTGTTTGGTAATAAATGTTGAAGTTACTATTTTCATGTTATTTATACGATTAACCCTGTCAGAGTATAAAACTAAGACAGGGTTTTTTATGATTTTTTTATTTTTATTTTTTCAATTCAGATGCTGCTTTATTTACCGCATTTTTCAAACTTTCTTTATAGAAAATAATTTTATCTAATACGCATTTATCTGAACTACCTATAATTTGTGCGGCTAATATTCCAGCATTTTTTGCGCCGTTTAAAGCTACTGTTGCCACGGGTACACCACCAGGCATTTGTAGTATAGATAAAACAGAATCCCATCCATCAATAGAATTGCTTGATTTTACGGGCACTCCGATTACAGGAAGCGGACTCATAGATGCCACCATACCCGGTAAATGTGCCGCACCACCTGCACCAGCAATAATAACTGAAATACCACGAGTGTGTGCATTTTTACTAAAATCGAATAACTTTTCGGGTGTTCTATGTGCCGAAACAATATCTACTTCGGTTTCAATATCAAATCCTTTTAAGATATCTATGGCTTCTTGCATCACTGGCATATCCGAAATGCTTCCCATAATTATGGCTACTTTACTCATTGTGTTATTGTTTATTATTTAAAACTACTTTTGAGATTATAAATTTTATTAGATAAATAATTACAAAGTAAATTAATATATTGATAATTAAATTTTCAATTCTAAAATTAGTTTCTTCAGTTCCACACATATCTTCTGAAGTATATGACTTAACTAAATAAAAATTATTTGGAAATCCATATAATATTAGTTTTGTGTAATCAATTTTATCTGTAAAAATATTAGGCAAATATTGTATAACAGAAAATAAAAATAAGTATCCAAAATATGTAATTGCTTTTTTCATTTAATTACATAGCACTAATTACTCTAATACTATTCTTTACTTCTTCGGCAATTTTTCTGGCTGCTACCATATCTTCGTTTACAATAGTTACGTGTCCCATTTTTCTGAATGGTCTTGTTTCTTTTTTGCCGTAAATATGAGGTGTCACGCCATCAATTGCCATTATTTTTTCAATATTTTCGTAAATTACAGGACCAGAAAAACCTTCTTCACCCACCAAATTTACCATAATTCCAGCAACTTTACTATCTGTATTTCCTAAAGGCAAGTTTAAAACGGAACGTAAGTGGTTTTCAAATTGGGATGTATAACTCGCTTCAATAGTATGATGTCCTGAATTATGTGGTCTTGGTGCTACTTCATTTACTAAAATAGCATCGTTTTCGGTTTGGAACATTTCTACAGCTAATAACCCTACGTGATCAAATGCTTTCGAAACTTGTAAAGCCGTTTCAATAGCTAATTGTGCCACTTTTTCATCAATTCGGGCTGGACAAATTACATATTCTACCTGATTGGCTTCTGGATGAAATTCCATTTCCACAACAGGATAGGTTTTAATATCACCGTTTGCATTTCTGGCAACAATAACGGCTAATTCGTTTTTAAATGGCACCATTTCTTCTGCAATGCATTCTACTTCAGGTAAATGTAATAAATCCATTGTAGAACGACAAATTTTCACGCCATTTCCATCATAACCAAATTGGGCGCATTTCCAAACGAAAGGAAATTCTAATTCGTCTTTTTCTAACGCTTTTTTTAAATCATTTAAATCAACAAACCTTTGATGTTTAGAGGTTGGAATGTTGTTTTCAACATAAAAATCTTTCTGTTTTCCTTTATTTTGAATTAATCGCAACGTTTTAGGTGATGGAAAAACAAGATGACCTTCCTCTTCTAATTTTGCTAAAGCGTCTAAATTTATATTTTCAATTTCAATAGTTATCGTATCACACATTTTACCAAATTGGTACACGGTTTCATAATCTAACAAACTTCCATTGAAAAATTTAGTTGCACCAAATTGCGCTGGTGCTTCATTACTTGGGTCTAAAACAAGTGTAGTAATGTCGAATTTTCTGGTTTCGGTAATTAGCATTTTACCTAATTGGCCGCCACCTAAAATTCCTAATTTAAAATCTGAAGAAAAATAATTCATTAGTTGTTATTGTTGTGATTGTGCAAAGATACTAATTTGAATTTGTTTCGCAATTAGCATCTATTTTAGTTTTCGTAAAATATCTTTAGCTGCAGCTTGATATGCTGCGGAATGTTTAAAATAATCTTGTGAAAGTATGGTTTTTAACTCTTCATTAATCCAAGGATGTTTTTTTCCGAAATTGAATAAAGTTCTCATAGAATAGGCTTTTGCAGCTACTTTTTTATCTTGAATTAGCCAATCTAAACAGGTTTCAATAATTTTTGTTTCTTGGTTTTCGGAAAGTTGTATAGTTTTCGATCTGGACAAAAACATGCATATTTTAGAAATAGGTCTAATGGCAGAATCGTCTTTAAGCTGACTTATTTTTGCTAAAAAATCATCTAAAAAAGGAAGAATTAGTTCTAGTTTAATTTCGAAAATTAATTCTAATGACCAACACGCTTTAATATGAATTTTGTCTTTTTCTTGAAGTCCAATTTTTATTAAATCTTCTAGTTTTTCTGGATGTTGCAGTACATAATCACGAATAAATACTCTATTTAATCTATGAGCTGTGCTTTCCGATATGATTTTATAAAATGCTTGATCCATGGATGTAAAAATAATCATTTTTTAAAAAAACACATAATAATGATTTTTTTATGTTTAATAGTTTGTAAATTTGTGGTTTATTTTAACTTTAACAACACAATGATTAATATTGTTTTATTCGGAAAACCAGGAGCTGGTAAAGGAACACAAGCAGAATTTTTAAAAGAAAAATATACGCTAACACATTTGTCTACGGGTGATATTTTTAGATTTAATATCAAAAATGAAACAGAATTAGGTTTGTTAGCTAAAACCTATATGGATAATGGCGATTTGGTTCCAGATTCAGTAACTATTCAAATGTTACAAAGTGAAGTTGAGAAAAACAGTCAATCAAAAGGGTTTTTGTTTGATGGTTTTCCAAGAACAATTGCGCAAGCCGAAGCTTTAGATGCTTTTTTAACGTCTAAAAATGAAGAAATTACTGCAACAATAGCTTTAGAAGCAGACGATGAAATTTTAGTAAAACGTTTGTTAGAAAGAGGTAAAACTTCAGGCAGACCAGACGATCAAGATGAAGAAAAAATCAGAAACAGATACCAAGAATATAACGAAAAAACAGCGCCTTTAATGTTGTATTATGAGGCGCAAGGAAAGTTTTATGCTGTAAACGGAATTGGTTCGATTGAAGAAATTACAGAACGTTTAAGTAGTATAATCGATAATTTTTAGTAACTTGCATTTAATTCAACCCTATAGAAATTGGAAATAGTCATAATATTCTTGTTGATACTGCTCAATGGAATTTTCTCCATGTCAGAGATCGCACTCATATCAGCAAGAAAAAACCGGTTAGAAACCGCTGCCAAAAAAGGCAACACGAGTGCAAGAACAGCTTTAGATTTAGCCAATTCACCAAACAAATTTTTGTCAACGGTACAAATTGGTATTACCTTAATTGGTATTTTAACAGGTATTTACTCTGGCGATAAAATAACAACTGATGTTGAATCTTTTTTTGCTACATACACACTAACTTTTCCATACGCAAATACATTAGCAGTTACTGTTGTTGTTGTGATTTTAACTTTCTTTTCTTTAGTTTTCGGTGAATTATTACCTAAAAGAATTGGGTTAAATTATCCTGAATCCATTGCTAAGTCGGTAGCCGTTCCCATGAAAATAATGTCTATTGTTACGGCACCATTTATTTGGTTGTTAACTACTTCTACAGATTTTATTTTAAAAGTTTTTAAAATTAAGCCAACAGCAGACGGTAAAGTTACTGAGGAAGAAATTAAAGCCATTATAAAAGAAGGAACTGAAGTAGGAGAAGTGCAAGAAATTGAGCAAGATATTGTGGAACGTGTGTTTCATATTGGAGATAGAAAAGTAAATTCATTAATGACGCATAGGAGTGAAATTGTATATTTATTATTGTCCGATTCAGTTTCAGAAATTAAAGAAAAAGTATTGGTAGATTTGCATTCTTTTTATCCTGTCTGTCAAGAAAATTTAGATAATATTATTGGTGTAGTTTCTTTAAAAGATTTATTTTCAAATTTCGAAAAAAACAATTTCAATTTAGCAGATTTTTGTAAGCAACCTGATTATTTAATTGAGCAGACTTCTGCTTACAAAGCTTTAGAAAATTTCAAGAAAACAAAAATGCACAACTCGTTCATTGTAGATGAGCATGCCGTTTTTCAAGGAATTATTACTTTGAATGATATTTTAGAAGCTCTAGTAGGAGAGGCTTCAGATTTTGATGAAGATGAGTATCAAATTATTGTCAATGAAGACGAAACTTGGACGGTAGATGGGCAGTATTCGTTGCATGACTTTTTAACTTTCTTCGATATGGATGAACTTACTAATGATTATGAAGTTACTACAGTTAGCGGTTTTGTGGCTACAGAGTTAGGTAAAATTCCTAAAGAAGGAGAAAAGTTAATTTGGAATAAATTAGAATTTGAGGTTTTAAAAATGGAAGGAACTATTATTGATAAAGTTTTAGTTAAACCTTTTAAAGAATAAAAATCAAAAATTATAAACAAAGCAGCCTAATAGGATTTCTATTTAGGCTGTTTTTTGTGTTTAAATAAATAGGCTAAATATTGTATCTTTGCCAAATAAATAGAATAAAATATAAATCAAGTTAGTTTTAGTGATTTAAACATCAAAATCTAACTTTTAACTTCTAATTTAATATGACTGAAGGAAATTTCGTAGACTACGTAAAAATATATGTTGCATCTGGTAAAGGCGGGAAAGGTTCTTCTCACTTGCACAGAGAAAAATTTATTGAAAAAGGTGGTCCAGATGGTGGAGACGGTGGACGTGGCGGTCATGTGATTATTAAAGGAAGTAAAAATTTATGGACGTTGTTTCATTTGAAATTTTTACGGCATGTAAAATCTGGTCACGGAGGGGATGGAGGAAGTAGTAGAAGTACAGGTCATGATGGAGAAGATAAGTATATTGAAGTACCTTTAGGAACAGTGATAAAAGACAAAGAAACGGGCGAAATTTTATTCGAAATTACAGAAGATGGTGAAACAAAAATTTTAGCACGAGGCGGAAAAGGAGGATTAGGTAACTGGAATTTTAGAAGTTCAACAAATCAAACCCCTCGTTATGCACAGCCTGGAATCCCAGGGGAGGAAGTAGATGTAATTTTAGAATTAAAAGTACTTGCGGATGTAGGATTAGTAGGTTTTCCAAATGCTGGAAAATCGACGTTATTATCTGTTTTAACATCAGCCAAACCTAAGATTGCGGATTATGCTTTTACTACTTTAAAACCCAATTTAGGAATAGTAGCGTACCGTGATTTTCAATCGTTTGTAATTGCAGATATTCCTGGAATCATTGAAGGAGCAGCTGAAGGTAAAGGTTTAGGGCATTATTTCTTAAGACATATCGAAAGAAATTCTACTTTGTTGTTTTTAGTTCCAGCTGATGCTGATGATATTAAGAAAGAATATGAAATTCTACTCGATGAATTAAGACGTTATAATCCGGAAATGTTAGATAAAGATCGATTGTTAGTTATTTCTAAATGTGACATGTTAGATGACGAATTACAAAAAGAAATGAAACAACAGTTAGATAAAGAATTAAAAGGTCTTGATTATATGTTTATTTCCTCAGTTGCCCAACAAGGATTAACTGAATTAAAAGATAAATTGTGGAAAATGTTGAATATTTAACAAATTATTAATTTTTTTTTATATTTTTGAAAATTAATCTATAATTACTAAAATGAAAACAAAATTACTTTTATTACTTTTTGTTGTTTCAATAAGTTTTGGACAACAAAGAACTTGTGGTACTGATGCGTACATGGAAAAAATGTTGTCTAACCCTGAGATGAAACAACAATATTTAGATCTTCAAAAACAGTTTGAAAAAGAGTTAGAGCGTTTAACAAATGAACAATTAAATAAAGAGGGTCAAACCACTAATAGCGTAAATAATATAATACGTATTCCTGTGGCGATTCATTATCCTTCTGTTGCAAATACAAGTTCTGAAAGTGTAAAAAGTTGTTTAAGACTATTAGCTCAAAGACAGGTTAACATTTTAAATGCAGATTATAATGCAACTAATTCAGATGTTTCGCTTTGGTCTGCTGCCAGCTCTTCTTATACCGGTGTTAATATCGGAAATATGAATGTTTCATGGGAAATTGCGACACAAAATCATCCTTCTAGTTCGGGTTTATCAAATGGTACTTTAGCTGTAACTTTTGGTACACATTTTTTGTCTAACGCTGATAGTGATTTTGAGTGGTCTGGATACTGCAACTTAGTTGTCAGAAATATTAGCGGTGGTATATTAGGGTATTCTCCACTTGGTGGTTCACCTTCTCAAGGTATGACTGTTGTTATTGATAATAATGCTTTTGGTGCAACAATGACAGGAACCCCTTCAAGTTGCTCTGGATATGTTCCAGGTGCACCTTATAATTTAGGAAGAACTTTAACGCATGAGTTAGGACATTTCTTTAATTTATATCATACTTTTCAAGGATGTGGCTCTAACTGTGCTACTACTGGAGATAGAGTTTGTGATACACCAGCAGCTGGAACTCCATGGTATACTTGCGATCCTCCAGGTTCAGTAATTTCAAGTTGTGGTTTTCCGCAATTAACTATGAACTATATGGATTACGTTCAAGATGAATGTATGTATATGTTTACTGCTGGTCAAGCTACTAGAATGATGGCATGGTATAATACCATTTCTTCGCAACTACAATCTAATGCTTTAGGAAATACTGATTTTATTTCTAATACTTTTTCAATTGCACCTAATCCAAATAATGGTATTTTTTCTATACAATTAAAAGAAGCAATAGACAATTATTCTGTAGTGATTATAGATGCTTTAGGGCGTGAAATTTTTAATGCAGAATACAATCAAACTTCAGATTTAGTTCAAAATATACAAATTGACAATGCTTTAAGCGGTATGTATTTTGTAACTATACAAAGCAAAGGAGCACAAATAACTAAGAAAATTATTATACAATAGTATACACATAAGTACATTAAAAAACAGTTAAAAGTTTACTTTTAACTGTTTTTTAATGTTAAACGGTTTAACATTTATTACCTGCGAAATTTTTATTCGCAATGAGAAAAAATTAGTTGATTAAAATCGTAACATATACAACTTTTTAAAGACTAGTATTAATAGTATTTAACTTTATCTAAATTAAAATGAGAAAAATTATTTTATCCTTAGTTGCTGGAATTATGCTGATGCCAATGAGCGTAAAAGCTGATGAAGGAATGTGGTTTTTAATGTTCATTGAACGTTTAAATCACCGCGATATGCAAAAAATGGGATTACAATTAACCCCGCAAGAAATTTATAGTATTAATAACCACAGTTTAAAAGACGCTATAGTCCAGTTTAATGGTGGTTGTACGGCTGAATTAATCTCAAAAGATGGTTTGGTATTAACCAATCACCACTGTGGATATGATGCGATTGCAGAATTATCAACTGCAGAAAAAAATTATTTAAAAGATGGATTTTGGGCAGCAAACAGAAAAGAAGAATTGAAACCTTCTAGTTTATTTGTACGTTTCTTTGTTCGTATGGATGATTGTTCTAAAAGAATTTTATCGGTAGTAACGCCAGGAATGAGCGAAGCGGAAAGAGAAAAAGCAATTAATCAAGAAATTGCTAAAATTGAAAAAGAAAACAATGAAGGTGGAAAATATACTGTTTCAGTTCGTCCATTTTTTCAAGGTAATGAATATTATTATTTCGTATATCAAGATTATAAAGATGTTCGTTTAGTAGGAACACCACCTGAAAGTTTAGGAAAATTTGGTGGAGATACAGACAACTGGGAATGGCCTCGTCATACTGCAGATTTTTCTATGTTTAGAATTTATGCAGACGCTAACGGAAATCCAGCTGAATATTCTGCTAATAACGTTCCGTTACACCCAAAGCACCACTTACCAGTTAATTTAAGCGGTGTTAAAGAGAATGATTTCGCTATGATTTTAGGATATCCTGGACGTACTAACCGTTGGATGCCAGCTGGTGGAATTGAGCAAAACGTTAAATTTGCTTACCCAGCTTGGGTTGAAGGTTCAAAAACAGGTATGGACAACATGAAAAAATATATGGTTCAATCTGACGCATTAAACTTAATCTACGCTTCTAAATTTGCTGGAGTGGCCAATTACTGGAAAAACCGTCAAGGTATGATTGATGCCTTAACAAAATTTGGAACAGCGAAATCTAAAGCTGCTCAAGAAGCTAAATTTAATACTTGGGCGAATAAACCAGCAAACAAAGCTAAATATGGAAATGTTGTAGCTACAATAAATAAATATTATGATATGACGAATGAGAAATCACGTCATGATAATTATTTACAACAATTATTCAGAACTTCTTCTTATGGTTCGGTAAGTAGAGTTTTAGGAAGACAATTAGAAATGTATGCCAAAGCTGATGTAGCTAAACGTGCTGAAATGGCGACTGCTATTGAAGAAATGGCAAATGAAATGTTTAAAGAATTACACATTCCTGCTGAAAAAGATATTTTAGCAGCTCAATTAAGTTTATATACTAAAAAAGCGGGTTATACTTTAGCACCAATGGTTGAAAAATTAGCTAAAGAAAATAACGGTGATTTTACCAAATATGTAAATGCTGCTTTCGATTTAAGTATTTTTACTTCTAAAGAAAAAATCAAAGCGTTCTTAGATTTACCAAGTGAAGCTATGATTACAAACGACCCACTATATGTTTTATCTAATGATTTGTTAACCCATTTTGGAAAAAGAAGTGATGAGTTAATGAAAGCTCAAAACGATTTCGGAGCCTCTTTCCGTTTATTAGTAGAAGGTTTAAGAGAATCTAAAATTGGTACTACTTTATATCCTGATGCTAACTCAACTTTACGTTTAACTTACGGAAAAGTTCGTTCGCTACCTGCTGATAAAAGAAATGATGCTTCAATTAATAATTACACTACATTAGCGGGACAAGTTAAAAAATACAAAAAAGGGGATTTAGAATTTGATTTACCTACAAAGGTATTAGATATGAACGCTAAAAAAGAATTTGGTCGTTATGCAGATAAAGACGGTTCGTTACACGTTAATTTCTTAACAGATAATGATATTACCGGTGGAAATTCTGGCTCTCCAGTGTTGAATGGTAAAGGGGAATTAATCGGTTTGGCATTTGATGGAAACATTGAAGCTATGGCTGGAGATGTTATTTTTGATCATAAGTTACAAAGAACAATTAACGTAGATATTCGTTATGTGCTTTGGGTAATTGAAAATTTCTCTGGTGCAAAACACATTGTAGACGAAATGACTTTAGTTAAATAATTTACTTAAAGTTACAAATAAAAAAAGAGTCTCGAGAAATCGGGACTCTTTTTTGCTTTCTATAGTTTTAATTGTTATCCTGAGCTTGTCCAAAGATTGGGCGTTCCCTTTCAGGTCGTGCTGTCCACTATATCTTTTTAATTTTGTTGCCTTTCTTTAGTCGTAAAAGTTGTCTTGGAGAACCTCAGACAACTTTTACTTTACCAATCAATACTTGTTTTGTTGCCAGAGGTACTTGTAGGTAACAAAATTAAAAAGGATGCCGTTCCCATCACTAACGCAAATCCGTTTTCAAAACAAAAGAAAGTCAAAACATTCTTTTCATGCTGAAAGCATCTCTTTTTTTGTTGAATTGTAAAACTTTGCGGAGACCTTTTCAGAGTGACAAACGTTGAGGTATGTATTTTAAATCAAATTATCTAATTCCTCCTGAACCATTTCCCAGTCCTCAAGAAGTTTGTCCAATTCAGCTTTTTTCTTGTTGTACGCTGTGAAAAAAGAAGCGTTTTCCAAGTGCTTGTCGTAATTAGAAGCCAATTCTTTATCATCGTTTTGAATGTCAATTTCTAATTGTTTAATTTGACTTTCAATTTTAGACAATCTATTTTGTAACGATTTGTTTTTCTTTTGGTCTTCGTAGGAAGTTTTGGAATTTTGGTTTACAGTAGCTTCTTTTTTATCAATATCCTTTTTTTCCACTTCACGCATGTTTTCTAAATTGCGTTGTTCTAAGAAATAATTAATATCGCCTAAGTATTCTTTAATTTTTTGGTCTTTAAATTCATACACTAAATTAGACATGTCTTGTAAAAAATCTCTATCGTGAGAAACGAGTAGGAGCGTACCTTCATATTTTTGAAGTGCCGCTTTCAACACATTTTTCGATTTAATATCTAAGTGATTTGTTGGCTCATCCATTACCAAAACGTTAATGGGTTGCAACAATAATTTACACAAAGCCAAGCGGTTTCTTTCGCCTCCAGAAAGCACTTTTACTTTTTTCTCTACATCATCACCACGGAATAAAAACGAACCTAACATGTCTCGCACTTTCGCACGATTGGTATCTGTTGCAGCATCTTCCATGGTTTGCAATAATGTAATTTCACCATCTAAATATTCTGCCTGATTTTGTGCAAAATAGCCCACTTGAACATTATGACCTAATTTTATTGCACCTTCAAATTTAAATTCGTTTACAATGGCTTTTATAAAAGTAGATTTTCCTTGTCCATTCTGACCTACAAATGCAATTTTACTACCGCGTTCTACTAAAAGTGAAATGTCTTTTAAAATCGTATTTTCCCCGTAGGCTTTTGTTACGTGTTCTGCTTCGATAACCACTCTTCCAGGCACTTTTGAAACAGGAAACGAAATATTCATCACTGAATTGTCGTCTTCATCTACTTCAATTCGTTCTACTTTGTCTAATTTTTTAATTAATGATTGTGCCATAGAGGCTTTAGAAGCTTTGGCACGAAACTTTTCAATTAATTTTTCGGTTTCTTCAATTTTCTTGGCTTGATTTTTTTGTGTCGCCAATTGTTTTTCACGAATTTCATGACGCAATTCTAAATATTGAGAATATGGTTTATTAAAATCGTATGCTTTTCCTAATGAAATTTCAATTGTACGATTCGTAACATTATCTAAAAACATTTTATCATGCGAAACAATTACTACTACTCCAGGATAATTTCGTAAAAAACTTTCCAACCAAATGATACTTTCTATGTCCAAGTGATTGGTAGGTTCATCTAATAAAAGAATATCATTAGCTTGAAGCAATAGTTTTGCTAATTCAATTCTCATGCGCCAACCTCCTGAAAATGTTTCTGTTTGATTATTAAAAACGTCTCGTTTAAAACCTAAACCTAATAATATTTTTTCTGTATCTCCTACATAATTGTACCCACCTAAAAGTTCAAATCTATGCGTGTATTCTGATAAATCTTCAATAATTTGAGAATAAGCTTCACTTTCATAGTCTGTTCTAGTGACTAATTGATGATTGATGTCTTCAAGCTTTTTCTCCACTTCTTTAATATCTGTAAACGCTTGATACGCTTCCTCTAAAACGGTTCTTCCAGCTTCAAAATCGATATCTTGTCTTAAAAATCCAATTCTTACTTCTTTTTCAGTAGCAATTTGCCCAGAATCAGGTTTAAAATCGCCAGCTAAAATTTTCAACATAGTCGATTTTCCTGCACCATTTTTACCTACTAAGCCCACTCTGTCGCCAGCGCCCATTCTAAAAGTAACTTCTTCAAATAAATACGTTCCACCAAATGAAACAGAAAGATTATGTATATTCAGCATGTTTTTTTCTAATAAGGTGCAAAAGTACTATACTTATTTTACCTTTACATCAAAATAGTAAAAATGTTTGGTAAAGGGTCTAAAATTTATGCGATGATAACAGGTTGTTGTCCAAAATGTCATGAAGAAAGCATGTATTTAGATACGAATCCTTTTAATGTGTTGAAGATTTATGCCATGCATGAAAGGTGTTCGCATTGTAAACAAGTATATAAAATAGAGCCTTCTTTCTTTTTTGGTGCGATGTTTGTAAGTTATGGACTTGGAGTATTAATTGGAATATGTACCTTTTTAGTTTCGCATTTTCTGTTTCAAACCAATTTAAAAACGGCATTTATTTCAATTGTTGTTGCTTTAATTTTAAGCAATACCCTTATCATGCGAATGTCTAGAAATATTTGGATCAATATATTTATTCACTTTGATAAAAATTGGAAAAAAAACTTATCTAAATAGTTTTTTATAACATCTTTCTATAGAAATTTCATTGTCTAATGGGATTCCATTTTCAATATATTGATATAACTTATCTGATAAATACGGAGCAAAAAGCACACCACGAGTTCCTAATCCGTTTAAAATATATAAGTGGTTGTGAAGATGGTGTTTTCCTAAAAGTGGTCTTCTGTCTTTTACAGTTGGTCGTACTCCCGCTAAATGTTCTATAACTTCAAAATCGCAAGTAATCACTTCTTTTAAATGGGTAAGTAATTCTGTTTTTGCTTTTTCGGTTTTTTGATTGGTTTTGTCTTCCCAATCATATGTGGCGCCTACTTTGTATAAATGATTTCCTAATGGTAATATCCAAATGCTTGAATTTATTATCTCATTTAAATTTAGATTTTCCGATTTAATAATCAATAGTTCACCTTTTGTTCCATCAAGTGGTAAGTTATTAAAATAGGGATTGTTATGTAAACCAAAACCTTCTGCGAATACAATTTGTTTGGCTCGAATACCTTTATATTCAATCTGATCATCTTGGATTACTAACTTAGAATAATCAAAAGTTTCTTCTAAATAGCAATTTTCTACTACTAAGTAATTGGTATAGTTTTCTTTTAATTTTTTAGTGTCCAAGAAACCTGTTTCGTTCACTTTTCCAAATTTATAATTACTTACTACAGCTTCGTTATTTAAAGAATTTAATTCACTACTTAAATAATTAGATAGGTTAGGTTTGTCAGATACGGTAAACCAATTGTTTTGTTCTTCAATATTATTTAATTTACGAAATAGCGGAATTTCATATAAAAATGTTGTGTCTAATTTTGTTTCTAAATTTCTATAAAATGGAATTGTAATAGCCAATTGGGCTTCCGCTTCCCATATTTTTGTAAATCGTTTTAAAACAATTGGATTGTATAAACCCCCAGCAATAGTTGTTGAATTTTGAGAATTGTTATTTAGCACCATTATTTTTTTGTGTTGCATCAAACAAGTTTCTGCAAAAGCAATACCTGCTAAACCTGCCCCAATAATAAGGTAATCTACTTTCATTTTGTTATTTTTTGATTCGCAAATTTACTGAAAATTGCTTTGTGGTTTTTTACTTAACAAAAAAAACTCTTGCCGAAGCAAGAGTTTTTATGATTGGAGAAATATTTTTATTAGTAATTCCACATATCTAATTCGAAATTACGTATTTTTTCTTTTACTCTTTCTGATTCTAATAATTGCATTTGAGAATTTTCCTTCATGTAATCTTTAATTTCTCTATCTCCGTAAACGTTTTCTTCTAAGTAAATTACTGCTCCGAAACGGCGTGAATTTAACAAATGGTCAAATGTAAATGGCATGGCAGAGTTTTTTTCATTAAAGGCTTTTGCACCGTGTAACACATCTCTTGAAGCTGGAAAATAAATCCAAAACAACTCAATTGGTGCGTCATTTTTATTTTCCTCTTTGTTCATTGTATAAACATCTGGAACTAATGGGCATATACCTTGTAATCTGTATTTTAATTCCCCTTGACGTTTATCAAAATACCAAAACCCTTTTATTTTGTAGCCTCTAACATGAAATGCATCAATAGTTTGTTTGGTTATAAATTCTTCAGAAATCGGATCTCCTGCTGCCAATTGTTCTATTCCAGCATCGGATGTGTCAATAAAAACTCTTGCTTTTTGAATATCTTCAAATGTCTTTTTTACAGTAAAGTATCCTGAGTCATATACTTCAGTAATTTTGCCATCATCAATACCTTTCATTAATACTTCAAATAAAGGTTTTCTTTCTGATCCTAAATCCTTAGAATCATCAACTGGATAATACATAGGAAAGTTTACTCTTTGGTCAACATCAATAAGTTCCCATACAGTTTTTCCCATAAAAACATCTCTATCTCCTATGTAGCCATAAGGTAAAGGTTTGTCATTATCTGCATTTTTTTGAGCTTCGGTTTTTTTACCAATCTCTGCAGGTGTTTTTGCGTTTAGTAAGTTTGATTGAGCAAATGATATTGAGCTCAAACTAAATAATGTTACTAATAAAAAATTTCTCCAATTCATTTTTTTTATTTTTTTAAATTATTGTACTTCGAATGTACAAGGCGAAACATTTTTTGCAGGCTGGTTAATACCAACATACTTAACTTTTATTTCAGATATAGTAACTACATCACCTCTTCCAGCTTTTTTGATTGCTGATATTGCTTGAGCATTCATCTTACTTCCTTGAACTACAACTGTTGGTTGTCCTGGAACTTTAACATTAAATTGAGTTACATTAATTGTAACAGGAAAATCAAAATCTTCTAAAGCTGCAGAAATAGTACATACTTCTAAGTTGGCCTTTGGACCTTTGGCAGAAACTTCACCTCTAATTTTACCAGTTGGAGCAGGGATACCTTTAATTCTAAACGTTTGTTTACTAGAAAAAGTTCCACCACCATTAGGTAATACTGCAGATACATTAATTGTAACTTCTTTACCTTGTCCTGGGTTTAACATATATTGACCAGGTTTTCCAGAAGGTTTCATCCCAGGAGCATTTGCTTTAACATCACTTGAAGGAATACCAGGAACAGATACCGAAATTGGATTATCTACACCTCTGTATACTACATTCATTTTATCTGCAGAAACAATAGCTTGATTTGGTTTAGGTACCACAACATAGTTACCTTTAATTGGTAAACTTACTACTTTTCCATTTTCGTCAAAGTTGAATGAACCAGTAATTTCTTTTTCACCAACACTTCCTGCACCAAAAGAGAATTTAGCTTGACCTGCTTCAGCTTTTACTGATTGTCCATTTACAACTACAGATTTTGCTACTAAATTTGGATCAAATTTTCCTAGTATAATTTTTCCAGTTACTGTTTCTCCTTGGAAGAAAGCCGTTTTGTCTGGAACTACAATAGGTTGGTATGCTGTTAAAGACGCTGCTGCAACTAAGTCTGATTGGAACATTCCACTAATAATATCACTTTCAGTTGTTTTAATATCCGCTTGAATTTGTGATAATTTGGTAATAGATGCAATTAATGGGAATCCTTTATAATTGTAATCTAACCAAGGTACATTTCCATCTTCTGTTTTTACTTTATTTGTAGCAAATCTTTTTTCAATTTTTTTCATTTCAGCTTCTACAATTGAGCTTCCGCCCGTTGCTTTAATTTGAGCTGAAAATGAACTTAATTTGTTTAAAAATTCAGTACCTTTTGCTGATGGTCTATCTCCAGAAAACCAGTATTCATCAATTATATCACCTTTGTCCATCGCCTCGAAATTAAGACTTCCGTCATCTTTTCTTTCGACATCTTTAGTGAATTGTGTTTTTAATCCTTCTATATAACTATAGAAATCTTTACATAATAATCTGATTTTATCAACTTTAGCTTTTTTGTCACCATATTGTTTTGGTTGATCTTGTGCTTTTTGAGCTAATTGATCAAAAGCTGATTGATTTCTTGCTTCTGCAATACCATTTGATTCCGTGATTTTGTCGTTTAAGATACCAAAAGCCGATAATACTTCTTTTGACATATTCATTGCCAACATT
>JBIPOM010000270.1:0-4680 GCA_044379175.1 Flavobacterium sp.
CCGCTTGTTTCAGAAGCACGGATGGATCGTGGGCTGGTTCAGGATATGTACAAATTTTAGACAAAAACATGAAGGTTGTTTCTACCCCAGGGGGATCAGAGCCTATCTATAAAAATGGCGTTTTGCAGAGACAATATAAGGAGGATGAAAACAAAGTGTTTATCCATCCACATGATGTGTATGCAGATTCGGACCATAATATTTATGTACCTCAGTGGGCGTCTCAAAAAACGTATCCGATTAAATTAGAACGAATTTAGTCTACATGATTTTAATGGACGCAGGCCCATCGGATTGGGTATTATTTTTTGGGCATTTTCATCCTGTACTCGTACACTTGCCTGTCGGGATGCTCGTGCTTGCCTTTTTAATGTACTTTTTTTCAAAAGAACAGAACGAGGGCTTGCGTCAAAAATCTGTTGCGACTATATTTTTATGGGCTTCTTTGAGTGCCTTCATTTCATGCGCCATGGGCTGGGCTTTGTCCCAAACAGGTGAATACGATGAAGATACCTTGTTTTTTCACCAATGGTTAGGCATTTCTACGGGGGTAATTTCAGCGGCCTTGGCTTATATGGCTAAGTTTTGGTCCGATGAAAAAACGATGATGAAATTGTTTAAACCCGTCTTATGGGTTTCATTAGTTCTAATCACCATCACAGGACATTTAGGAGGAAATTTAACCCATGGTTCGGATTATTTAACTGCTTACTTGCCACAGCCGATTCGAGGTTGGGTCGGGATGGAAGCTAGGGCCGAAGCGGCTGAGGGCGGAGCTATTATTCCAAAGATTGACAATATCCAACAAGCGATTGTGTACCAGCAATTAGTCCAACCGGTCTTAAAACAAAAGTGCTGGTCTTGCCACAATGCCGAAAAGCAAAAGGGGAAATTAAGAATGGATACGCCTGAGTTTTTAATGGCGGGTGGAGAGGATGGTGTTATTATTAAAGCGGGAATGCCACTGGAAAGTGAAATGATCAAAAGACTTTTAATGGATGCGAGTGAGGAACATCACATGCCGCCTAAAGGTAAAACCCCGTTCACCGAGGATGAAATCGCTGTTTTGCAGTGGTGGGTCCAACACGGAGCTGACTTCAAGAAAAAGGTGGTGGCTTTGCCTGCCGATGCTAAAATAAAAACCATTTTGGCCAAATATGCATCGGGTACCTCGGCGACAGAACCTTATTGGTCTCCAGTGTTTAAAATGTCCATTTCTGAGGCTGATGAGGATGATATTGCCAGCCTACGAAAATTGGGATTGTTGGTGAACCCAGCGGCGAAAGACCAAGCATTTTTGGAGGTCAATGCCGTGAATGCACATGGACTTGCCGATAAAGAATTGTCGGAATTGTCTTCGGTTCAAGAGCAAATAGTCCAATTAAAATTAGGCCAAACGAAAGTTACCGATGGCTTTATGCCGCAAATTGCTGACATGCCAATATTAATCCAGTTGGATTTAGATCATACCAACATAAGTGATAAGGGGGTAGCAGCGTTAGAAAATTTGAAATATTTAGAATCATTAAATTTATACGGAACTCAAGTTTCTGATGCGGCCATCTTGAGTTTAGCCAAAATCAAATCGTTGAAAAGAGTGTTTCTATGGCAAAGCAAATTTACCGAAGCGGGTGTGGCCAAACTGAAAAAAATGAGGCCGGGTTTAACGGTTGATTTTGGTTTCAAAGGCAAATGGCCTTTGGAAATTGACACCGTTCGAGTGGAAGAAACAGCTAAATAGTACGATTTATTTAGAGCAAAATTCTCGTCGAATTATTCAATCGATTCTTAGGTATTTAAGATTTAACACTTCTTATTTTTTGACAGAACACCTACCAATTGTTTAGACCTAAAATCATGAAAAATCCCTTTCTCAACCTATTAGTTTTATGCGCTTTGGCATTGTTCATGAGCGATACAATGGGCCAAGGTATTTCACATACAAAGGCTAAAACTGCTCCGGCAAAAAACGTAATTATCCTTTACAGTGACGATCAAACGTTCAGAACGATTCAAGCTTTAGGGAACAAGGAAATCAAAACTCCTAATTTGGATAAGTTGGTCAAAGTTGGTTTGACATTCCAACAAGCACACGTGATGGGTGGACATCAGGGCGCGGTTTGTATTCCCTCGAGGGCGATGCTGATGACGGGCCGCTATGTAAATCGATTGCCGGGTGATGGAAATATAATTCCCGACAGCTTGGTTAGTCTACCCGAAGTGTTGCGCCAAAAAGGATATACTACTTTTCATACAGGTAAATGGCATAGCGATAAAAATTCCTATACGCGTATGTTTTCAAAAGCCGATCATATATTTTTTGGTGGCATGCACTTTCCCAAAGAAGGTGGACAGGAACATCCTCGAGTAAATCACTTTGATCCCACGGGGAAATATCCAGTAGAAAAAAGTTTTCTAAGTGAAACCTACAGCTCCTATTTGTACGCGCAAACAGCCATTGATTTTTTACAAAGTCCTGTGGCAAAAGAAAAGCCCTTTTTTGCCTACGTGGCCTTCACCTCCCCGCATGATCCTCGGACACCTACCGCAAAATTTGCCAAAGCATACGATCCTTCCAAAATTTCATTGCCCCCAAATTTTCTGCCGAAGCATCCCTTTAACAATGGTGATTTAAATGTACGTGATGAGAATTTACTGCCACACCCAAGAACCGAAGAAGCGATTAAAGAAGATATCGCGGCATATTATGGAATGATTTCGGAGCTCGACGAGCAGATCGGGCGAATCATGTCGACGCTGGAAAAAGAAGGATTTTTAAAAAATACGTTGATTGTTTTTGCGGGAGATAATGGCTTGGCGATGGGCCAACATGGCCTCTTGGGAAAACAAAATTTATACGAACATAGCATTCGAGTTCCTATGATTTTTTCAGGTCCGGGAATACCCAAAAATGTGCGGAATAATTCCTTTGTTTATCTGAGTGATATTGCGCCTACGATTTATGATTATTTGAAAATCAAAGCACCTAAAAGCGTAGAGGCAAAAAGTTTACAGGCGATTATCCGCAATCCAACCAAAGCCGTTAGAGAACAAATTTATAACGTATATGGGCATTGGAGCAGGAGTTTGAAAACAAAGGATGGCTACAAATTGATTTTGTATAATGTGGATGGGGTGTTGACAAGCCAACTATTTAACCTTAAAAAAGATCCGTGGGAAAAGCATAATTTGGCCCAAGATAAAGCCCGACAAAGTCAAGTTTTAAGGATGCGAAATCTTTTGAAAAAGGAGATGTTGGAAAAGCACGATAACCTGCATATCGACCTTCCCGATTGGGGAAGAACGGCCAAGCAAAAGTCGTCGGGAAGCTAATTTTTCAACCGTATTTCGGTAGGTACAAATCCAATTCGATGGCTCATCACATAAAGCGAATCTCCATTATTTAAAGAGAATGGCTTCGTATACACTTGCCAAGTCTCCTTAGAATTCTTTCTAAAGCCGATCGATGCACCGGCGGTAGGGCATGATAATTGGACTGTTCCATTCGCGATGGCCACATTACTTTTTTCCGTTACAGGAGGCTTATCTTGGCCATTCCACCATTCCTTAATCATCTCTAATTCAGGCTTTGCCCCCAAGTCTCCATATTGTTTTATCCAGGCTAAATGCTTTCCTCTAAGTTCGATTAATTTATCTTTATAGGTTGGGTTATTCGCCAAATTATTAAACTCATGCGGATCGTTTTGTGTGTCAAAAAGTTCCTCTAAAGCTTTGGTTGGCCTAAACCATTTCATTTGCGTTTCATTCAATTTACCTGCATTTTTAAGTGCTAGCATATGTAACATCAACGGATTTTGAAGTCGATATTTAATGTTTTGATAGTATGATTTTTCGGGCATATAATTCCGGATGTACTTAAATCGGCCATCACTGACAGCACGTACTCGGTCATATTCGGAATCCATTCGATCGCGGTCGGCATAAATATATTGACGCTTTGCTTTTGCTTTTTGACTCCCTAAAAAAGGCTGTCCATGAAGCGTTTTAGGCAAGGTCACGCCGGCTAAGGAAAGGACTGTAGGTCCAAAATCAACGAAGCTGATCAATTGATTATCTACTTTTCCTTTGGGCAAATTAGGTGCTTTAATCAGCAATGGAACCTTTAGGCCTCGTTGGCTTAATTCCCGCTTCACAAAAGGCATCCCATCGCCGTGATCGCTGTAAAAAAAGATGATGCTTTCTTCATACAACCCATCCTCCTTTAATTGGTTGATGATCGCGCCAACTTGTTGGTCCATCACCATCACATTCGACAGAAAACGCGCCATGGTTTTACGGCTCACCGAATCATCCGGATAAAAAGGCGGCACCATTACATCTTTGGGATTAACTAAAAGGGCTTGTTTTTCTCGAACCCAAACTTGGGATTCGTGAGTTGTCTCAATATTAAAAACAGAGAAAAAAGGCTGGGATTTATCTGGCCTTTTGCGCCAATGAGCCTTCTTGCTACTCTCGTCCCACGCCGTTACAGGTGCGTCAAATTGATAATCTTGTTTGGCATTATTGGTGCAATAATAGCCTGCCATTCGGAGGTATTCGGAAAAGCATTTTACGCCAGCTGGGATGACGGCCGAATAGGGTTTTAGGCCTTTGGGATAATCATCTAATGCATTCGCAGAAAGACCTAAGGTGCGCATATTATGACCGCCGATGGCGGTT
>JBIPOM010000165.1:0-4647 GCA_044379175.1 Flavobacterium sp.
AACATAAATGGTAAAGCAATAGCGATAGAGAAACCTAACATCCCAATAATTGGTGCTAAACCACCTTTAGATGCTGATTCTACAAGTAATGTACCAACAATAGGTCCTGTACAAGAAAAAGAAACTACTGCTAAGGCTAATGCCATAAAAAAGATGCCAACAATACCGCCTTTATCTGCTTTTGAATCAATTTTTGTAGCCCATGAACTTGGTAAAACTATTTCAAAAGCACCTAAAAACGAAAGTGCGAAAATTACTAATAAGGCAAAGAAAATTAAATTAAACGTAACACTTGTAGATAATTCATTTAGTGCTTCTGCGCCAAAAATTCCGGTAATTAAGGATCCTAATAAAACATAAATAGCAATAATGGCTAAGCCGTATATGATAGCATTCTTAATACCTGCAGCTTTCGTTTTACTTTGTTTGGTAAAAAAACTTACTGTCATTGGAATCATTGGGAAAATACAAGGCATTAAAAGTGCAGCAAAACCACCTAAAAAGGCTAAAAAGAAAATAGTCCATAAACTTTTTTCTTCTTTTTCAGGTGTTTCATTATTAGAATCTTTTAAAGTTGTAACAGTTTGCTTTGTGGAATCAGCTTCTGATGTTGAAACCGAATCAGTATTCTTTGTAGCTGAATCAATAACTGTTTCAGTTGTTTCTAAAACTTTTATTTCTGGTAAATTAAATTTTAAACTGGCTTCTGTTTGCACACATTTTCCATCAATACAAGCTTGTCCATCTACACCTACATCTACAGTTTTTAATTTTGAATTAATAATTTTAATTCGTTGCGTGAATTTTGCTGCATTTTGAAAATAATATTCTTCTATTTCAAATATTTCGTTAAACGATTTTTTATATTTTCCTTCTTTAGCTTTTCCAACTAATTGATAATTTCCTTTTTGATTTTTAAACGTAAAAACCAACGGTAACGCACCACCTTCTGGTGTAAACTGAGAATATAAATGCCAATTATTTTCAATACTTGCTGAGATAATTAAATCTACTTCAGTATCCGAAATTTTCACAATACTTGAACTCCATTTTACGGGTTCAACAATTTGTGCTGTTCCAAAAAAGGTAACTAATAAGGCTAATAAACTAACTATTTTCTTCATTATTATAGGTTATTTGTATTATATTTTGATTGATGTTTTCTGGTTTAAATCGTTCGTCGGCTCTATTTCCTATTATCCAAATAATTTTATTGTTGCTTTCTAAAATAAAAGCTTGTTGTTTTTGAAATAATGTAAATTTTTCATCTTTAAAATACTTGCTTACTTTCTTTTTGCCTTGCATTCCTGCTGGATAAAAGAAATCACCTTCATTCCATTTTCTTATGATTAACGGAAATTGTAACTTCGATTCTTCTACAAATATAATGTTCTTGTTTTGATTTGAAATGTTACTTATGTTACAAAAACTGAAATTTAACGGAAAATTAGTACTTTCAGTTATCGAATGAATAACAACGGCTTCAAAATCTTCTGTTGTTTTTTGAGAAAGAAGTAAATAATCTCTGTCTTTTAATAAAATATAATTTTCAGATTCGATGCGTTTTCCTGTTTGCGATTGCACCAAATCATACACATCATTCCAAGCTGTAAATCCATATTTATGAAGCCATTGATATAAATAAGCTTTATAATTTTTATACTGAAGTAAAGCTGAAATATTAATTTTAATTTGATGGTTTTCCTCTGAAACTACTTTTTCATACACCAACAAAACCGCATCTTCTACTAAAGATTGTTGCTGATTAAGATGTACTAGAGTATTTTGAAATGATTGTAAAAACGAATCATTAATTTCCTTAAAAACAGGCACAATATGATGTCGAATTTTATTTCTCACATATTTATCCGACGCATTACTGCTATCATCTCGCCATTGTAATTGGTTTTCTGAGGCATAATTTTCAATTTCTTTACGAGAAAAAGGCAACATTGGTCGGATAATATTTCCATTTTTTGATGGAATTCCTGTTAAACCTTCTAAACCTGTACCGCGAGAAATATGAATCAAAAATGTTTCCACAACGTCATCAGTGTGATGTGCTGTAATAATAAAATCAAAATTTTCTTGTATTAAAATATCGTTAAACCAATTGTACCTTAGATTTCTGGCTGCAACTTGCGTTGATAATTTATGTGTTTCAGAATAGTTTATGGTATCAAATTTTGTAGTAAAACAAGGAATCTTATTCTGTTCTGCGTAGCTATTTACAAATTCTTCATCAGCATCACTTTCCAAATTTCTTAATTGAAAATTGCAATGCGCCAAAGCAAAATTTAAATTCAATTTTTGAAATAAATGTACCAAAACCATACTATCCAAACCGCCACTTGTAGCCACAAGAAGTTTTTTATCTTGTAAGAAAGAAAAATTAGAATGAATATGGTTTTTAAACTTTTGAAACATTATTTAAGTTAAAAAGGGAAAAGTGATAAGTTACAATCATTCAACTTAGACTTTAAATTTATTTATTAGCGAATTTAACATTTTTTCAATTTCTAACGTTAATTTATTTCTAATCCTCAACATTTTTGTTTGAAAAAAATTTATTGGCGATATTTTTTGCCGCAGATTTCAAGGATTTCAAGGGTTTTTCTTTGGTAATAAATAACATCAGTAGCTATTATAGGAAAACATAAATTGACTATCTTGTTACTTTGATATTATGATACTTTGATACTTTTTACTTTTTACTTTTTACTTTTCACTTTTCACTTTTGCCTTACCCCTTTTCATTCAAAACCTCAAACATAGCTTTTGCTTTCAACAAACATTCTTCATATTCATTTTCTGGAATGGCTTCAGAAGTTATGGCACTTCCAACAGAAAAACTTAAATATTTATTATCCGAATTATACAAAATACTTCGAATAACCACATTAAAATCAAAATTTCCTGATGGTGTAAAATAGCCAACGGCTCCGCTATACAATCCTCGTTTTGTTTCTTCCAAATCTTCAATAATTTTCATAGCTGAAATTTTAGGTGCACCAGTCATACTTCCCATTGGAAAAGTGGTTCGTAAAATTTCGATGGGTGAAGTGGTATGTGCAACATTTGAAGTTATAGTTGAAATCATTTGATGTACTTGTTTGAAAGAATACACATTACAAAGTTCTTCAACTTCAACAGAACTTTTTGTTGCTGTTTGCGATAAATCATTTCGAACCAAATCTACAATCATAATATTTTCTGAACGCTCTTTAGCATTGTATTGAAGCGCTACTTTATTTTGTCCATCTAATTCTGAATTAGAATTACGTTTTGCAGTTCCTTTTATTGGTTGAGAAATTACTTTTTCGTTTTCTTTTTTTAAATATCGTTCAGGTGAGGCCGAGAGCAAATAATGGTTGTTTTTCTTTAAATAAACAGAAAATGGGGCGGCTGAAATTTTATTTAACTTAGTAAACACTTCAAATGGAGCAATTGATGCCTCATTTGAATAAAACTCCATACAAAAATTAGCTTCATATATATCACCACGACGAATGTGAGCTAAGGTTTTTTCGACTTTTTTTATGTAATTTTCTTTAGAAATTCTTTGTTGGATAGTAACTTTTGATTCTTGACTTTCACTTTTTTCTTGATTTAAAATGTCTTCTAAATCAGAATCAATTTCATCATCACACATATTTAGATATTGAATTTCTAAAGTAGAATCTTTTAATAAAAAGATTTTTTTAGGTTGAAAAAAGTACAAATCTGAGAAACCTAATCCGTCAAAATTTTGAGATTGTAAGTGCTCAACATCGTTTTTTAAATCGTAAGCTAAATATCCAAATAACCAATCATTTGCTTTAGATTGGTATTGATACAAATCTTCAAATGCTTTTTCATAATCGGTTTGAATGGATGTGAAAGCGTCTACAGCTACAATTAAATCATATGACTTATATAATTGATTTTCATTACTTTCAACGTTACTATCTAAAATTATTGTTTCATTGAATTGCTGACTCCAATATAAAATTTGCTCTTTAAAAAGAGTTGGATTTGCTATGTGTTTTGTACTAGTAGTTCGCAAGAGATATTATTTTTCGCCTAAATAAATTAGATCATATTCAATAATCATTTCATCATTTGCTATGTAAATTTGTTTGCTACTTCCTGCATTTTTTGGAGATATAATAGTAATGGCCGTATCAATACCTAAATTATCAACACAAAAATATTTATTTGAAGTTCCTGATTCATTTTCAACTTTATCTTCATATTTTAATATACTATACAATTGAATAATTTCAGAATACACTACAAAGCGATGTTTGTCTCTATCTAAATTAATTAATAGTTCGGTTGGTAACGTTTTAGACCATTTAGACCATTCGCCTTTTGCATTTTTTTGAGAAACAGAATAATTAACTGTTTTAAATTGATACGTTTGAGAAAATCCCAATTGTGTACATAAACCTAAAAACAATACAATAACTATTTTTTTCATTTTATATAAATTAAAATTGAATTTCATTTACACTACCTTTTGCTGAATTAAATTCAGAAATAACATTAGAAATTATCATTTCCACTGGAAGAATATCGTGAATTAATCCTGCAATTTGACCAATTTCTAATTCACCTTCTACTAAATCGCCTTCAAACATACCTTTTTTAGCTCTTGCTCTGCCT
>JBIPOM010000035.1:0-16668 GCA_044379175.1 Flavobacterium sp.
TGGAATTTCTTTCACTACTTCATTTAAATTATGATTTTTTTGCAAACGCTTCAATAATTCCACATCAAACAACCATTTGGAAATAAAAGGTTTCGCAAAAATTTGATTAGCTATTTGATAATCAATAACTTTTGCACCACATTGTGTGTCATAGACTGCAACATTCAAAACAAACTTACTGACAATTGTAGCAAAAATACGACCAAAATAATGCCTTTTCAATGAGCGTTTTACTCCGTTTCCAATTAGTTTAATTCTAGCGCCCATTATTATTTTATAATTTAGGTTCTGAATTGAAAACTGAATTAATTTATCTAATTCTGTAAACGGTGTTGCTAAATCAGCATCATAATACGCAATAAAATCGGCATTATAAATAGATAAAACAGCAGCACGAATGGCTTCTGCTTTTCCAACATTTTTATCTAATTTTAAAACGTCAATAGTAGAAAATTCACTTTTAAATTGGTTTAAAACAGCCAATGTGTTATCTGTACTCCCATCATCAACTAAAATAAAATCATACTGTGAAGTATTCTTGAAAATTTGATGAAAACTTTTTAAAACTATTCTTTTTTCTTCGTTATAAAATGGTATGATTATAGTAACTTTCATCTTAATTCTTTTCTAAAATAAATTACTAAAATTAACAAATACATAAAGTAAGTAACCGTATGAGCCATTACTATACCGTTTATTCCAATCGTATGTAACATCCAATTTGATGAAAAATATAGGATACTTAAAGAAATTATTTCTGTAATAATAAATGTTTTTGTTTTTTTATTTGCAATTAATATTGTTCCAAAAATTAAAGAAATCGCTTTTAATAAATCACCCAATAATTGCCAAAGAAATAACGATTCCATAGTTTCAAATTCAGAAGAAAACAAAAACTGTATAATAAATTTTCTAAAAAAATAAACTAGAACCAATGCAATGGTAAAAATAGGTATAATCGTTTTTAAATAATCAAAAATAATCAAATTTAAATTTGAATTTTTTGCCGCTATTTTTGGGTAAAAATAAATTGTCATTATAGATGAAACGAACAATAAATAATATGAGGAAATCCGTTGTAGAGCTTCATAAATTCCTGCATTTTGTAATCCAGTTATAGTAACAATATCGGTTCGTATTTCTAACAAAACAAAAGAACCTATCACACCGGAAACCAATGCCATCAACACATATTCAGATAAGTTTTTTACTACTGAAAAATTGAAATTTTGAAAAGAAAAAACATCGGAAATTGAAATAAGGTTTTTAAGATAAAACAAGCAAACAAAAAAAACAAAAATTGGTGCTAAAACTAAAGAAACCAAAGCGCCAAATGTGGAATAATAATAGATAAAAAATAACGAAAAAACCAAAGCTATGCCACTTGAAATAATCTGAATATAAATAACCTTTTTATATTCCTGAAAACCGTTGACTATGGATATGCAAAACGTTGAAAAAACATATAATGGAAACACAACACCAACACAATAAAAAACATAACTATATATTTCTGAGTGATTAAAAATTTGCTTAGACAAATAATCAGCTCCTAAAATCAATAATATACTAATTGCAATTGAAGAAGATAAAAGTAATATTCCAAAAGTGGTCAAAACCGATTTTAACTTTGTTTTATTATATTGATTTTCAGTAACGTACTTTACTACCGCATTTTGAATTCCAAGTAATGAAAAATTTTCTAATACATTTAAAAATGCTCTGAAATTTCCCACATATGCCATTCCACTTGCCCCAACAAAGAGGGCTAACGCTTTGGAAGAAATAAAACCGAAAATTAATTTCAACAAAATATGAATACTATTCAAAGATGTAATTTTGAATAACGGTTGTTGCATTATTTTCTTAAGTTCAGACAATAAGTACAAATTAAATTGTTATTAAATTTAAAAATGAAACAAAATACACCATCATATTAAGACTTGATTCAGCTTTACATAATTTTTTGTTTCAATTTCATAAAAGTTTTGAACTATTGTTCTTGCTCCAAAGGACTCTTTCCAATAATGTAAACTTTCTCTTAATTGTAAACCATTATTTTCATTAGAAATTCCAAAATCAAAATATTTATCATTTGAGAATACATTTTGAATTAAATGATTATATAAAAAGTCTAAACCACCTAGTTTTGTGTTAAATGCCTTATTTCCAGATATATATTGGGGATGAATAACGTTTTTTGTTACAAAAATAGTTACGCCACCAATGATTTCATTCTCAAAATACACGTTAAATTGTCTAATTAATTTTGGAAATTTAGACTTCAAATAAGTAATTTCTTCAACAGTATGTATGGGTTTTGAATTATATTTGGAATATAAATTAGGAATTAATAATTTTTCCCAAAATAAATCAAAAGAGGTTTCTTCTACAATTTTTAATTGATGTTTTTCTCCTGTTTCTATACCTCTTTTTCGAACACGTGAAGGCACAATTTTATTTGATAATTCCAAAATAGCTATGGCATCTCTACGAATAAGCTTGGCTTGTAATATAAAAGAAATATATTCCATTTCATCCGATGGAAAGGAATTATAAATTGGGGGAATTATTTTTAGTTGTACTTTATGAAATCCTGAATCAAAAAAATATTTAAATAATTGATAATTTAATTTAATTAATTCAGAAAGTTTACTTTTTTCATTTAGAATTAAACCACCATATGTCAATCCTTGATGCGAAAAAAGTTGATTTCCAATTCTATTTGCTGGAAAAATAGCAACTAACTTATCCTTAGCATCAAAAATAAGCAACGAATTATCTTCAAATCTATCCGAATGATATTCCATAAAATCTCTATGAAACAAAAATGTAGCATTTTTTGAATTGGCCACAAATTGATTCCACAAATGATAATGATCAAAAGTATATTTTATTATTTTGTAAGTATTCATTGTTGTTTTAAGTGTTTTAAATATAAAAATCGTAACTTCATTCAAACAAAATTTAAACAAAATACATCATGTCGTGTTTTCATATCTTAAATCTTTGGGGAAATTAGTAAAATTTATTACTTTAGTAAAATTATTCAACATAAATATTTAAAATCAATTCCTATTGATGAAAAAAATACTGACATTTTTTGTGTTCATCTTACAGATTTCGTATTCTCAAAATATTAGTTTATATAACCAATTTAACGGTAGATATGATTTTACTTTTGTAGGAAATACGCTAAATCCTGTTGAAAATTCGTTTCAAACTTCTCCAGCGGTTTTAACAACATCTTCCGCTACTTTAGCACTTAACACAAATGACATTATTGAAAGTGCCTATCTATATTGGGCAGGTTGTGGAACTGGAGATTTCAATGTAAAATTAAATGGAATTGACGTTATAGCTAGTCGTACTTTTACAAATACATTGGTACAAGGTCAAACTTATAATTACTTTAGTGCTTTTGCCAACGTAACTTCACAAGTACAAACTACAGGAAATGGTGTTTACACACTTTCAGATTTAGATGTGAGTGCTTTTTTACCACTTCATGTTCAAAATAGCACCAACTTTGCTGGTTGGGCTCTTGTGATAGTATACAAAAATGTTGCTTTTCCTCTAAATCAGTTAAATATTTATGATGGTATGCAAGTCGTTTCTATTTTCCAAAATTTTTTAAATGTACCCTTAAATTCACTAAATGTAATTGATAATGTAGATGCTAAAATAGGATTTTTGGCTTGGGAAGGCGATTCTGGAATTCAAGTGAATGAAACGTTGCGAATAAATGGAAATATTATAAGTAACCCACCATTAAACCCAGCAAACAATGCTTTTAATGGTACGAATTCTAGTACCAATTCCAATCAGTTGTATAACATGGATTTGGATATTTACAACATCCAAAACAATATTAATATAGGTGATACTTCGGCACTAATACAGTTAACTTCTGGGCAAGATTACGTAATGATAAACGCAATTGTAACAAAATTAAACAGTCAACTGCCAGATGCTAGAATTACTTTTCCTGAACCTGCGTTAAGTTGTAATGAAAGACAATTCCAAATTAATTATACTGTAACTAACAACAATTCTACAGCTAGTTTACCAGCTAACACACCAATTACTTTTTATGCAGATAATGTGGTAGTTGGCTCTGCATATACGCAAAATATAATTCCAATTGACGGATCTGAAATTGGAACAATCACAATAATTATTCCTATTAATATTCCTTTGCAATTTAATTTAGTTACTAAAGTAGATGATATTGGTAATGGTACAGGAATTGTAAATGAAATATCTGAGACAAATAATGCGTTTACTATACCAATTCAACTTTTAATTTCTCCAAATTTCAATTCGCTCGAAGATATTATAAGTTGTAATTTAGGGCTAACAAAAGGTATCTTTGATTTTTCTGAATATGAAGGATCCGTAAAAACAAATATTGAACATCTGAGTACTTTTTATTCTTCTGAAACAGATGCGCTTAATTTTACAAATCAAATAGTAATTTTAAATAATTATGAAGCACTTCAAACTCCGAAAACCATTTGGGTGCGAATTGATGATGTACAAAATGGCTGTTACAGTATAACTTCATTTGAATTACTGACAAAAAATTGTGAGCCAATAATTTACAATGCGGTCTCACCAGACAATGACGGCTTAAATGATTTCTTTTTTATTGAAGGATTACGAAATGTTTTTGTAAACTTTAAATTGGAAATTTATAATCGTTGGGGAAGATTAATTTGGACAGGAAATAACAACAAGCCAGATTGGAATGGCTATTCAGAAGACACTTTAGGCAATAATGAAGCACCAAGCGGCACATATTATTATATTTTATACTTAAACGATGCTAATTTTCCAAAACCCTTAAATGGTTATTTACATTTACAAAGATAGCTCCTCTTTTAGTTAGACAAAACATAAAATTAAAACTATTATTTTCAATTCTATCCAGTATCAAATAAATTTTATATTTTTAGCAAATTAAAAACAAAAAACTATGCGAATATTTAATATCTTAATAGTAGTAATGACTATTAATTTTAGCTTCAGTCAAAATTATTTTCCTAAAAACGATGGTGTATTACAAACCTTTAAAAGTCCTGTAGCCATAACAAATGCAACAATTTATACTTCATCAACAATAAAAATTGAGAATGCTACAATTTTATTAGATGGAGATAAAATTATAGAAATTGGAACTCAAATTTCAATTCCTAAAGAAGCTACTATAATAGATGCAACTGGCAAAACAATTTATCCATCATTTATTGATTTGTTTACTGAATTTGGGATTCAAAAACCACAAAGAAAATCAGGAAATTCAAGATCACCACAGTACAATTCTGAAAGAAATGGCTATTATTGGAATGACCATATTAGAGCTGATTTCAATGCATTTGAAAACTTAAATTATGATGAAAAAACAGCTAAAGAATTAAGAGACACTGGATTTGGAACCGTTTTGAGTTTTAATAATGATGGAATTGTAGCTGGAACTGGATTACTCTGGACATTAAACGACTCTGAATCAAATGGAGTTCGGGTTTTAAATACTAAAATTTCACAACACCTTACATTAAAAAGAAGCTCACTTTCAGGACAATCCTATCCGTCATCACTAATGGGGAGTTTGGCATTAATTCGACAATTGTATCATGATGCCAAATGGTACGCCGCTGGCGGTTCCAAAACAAAAGATATTTCACTAGAAATATTCAATCAAAATAAAAATTTAGTACAAATATTTAATGCTGGCGATAAATTAAACATATTAAGAGCTGACAAAATAGCAGATGAATTTGGAATAAATTATTTAATTAAAGGAAGTGGAAATGAATTAGAACGTATAGATGAAATAAAAAAAACAAATGCTACACTTATTGTACCCATAAATTTTCCGGATGCTTATGATGTTTCTGACTCGTTCCTCGCCGATCAAGTAGTATTATCTGATATGAAATTTTGGAACCAAGCACCTTACAATTTAAAGATTCTTGCAGAAAACAACATCAATTTTACATTGACTACAGCCGATTTAAAAAATACCAAAGACTTTTTAACAAATTTAAGAAAAGCAGTAGAACATGGATTTCCAAAAGAAAAAGCACTAGCTGCTTTAACTGAGATACCCGCAAAAATTGTAAATCAAAATAATATTGGATCTTTAAAAAAAGGAAATTTAGCCAATTTTATTATAGTAAATGGAGATATTTTCGAATCAAAAAGTGCTATTCAAGAAAATTGGATTCAGGGAAATAGAAATATTATCGAAAAAATACAACCATCTGACATTAGAGGAAAATACGATTTAATTTTAGATTCCAATACTTACGATTTAGCAATTGAAGGGGAAATCACAAAAGTAGAAGCTAAAATTTCGCAAGATAAAATAGAGTTCGGAACAAAAATTACGTACAATGATCCTTGGATTACTATGGTCATTAGAGGAAAAGATACTATTTCATCAAAATTTATTAGAATTTCTGGATTAAAATCTGAAACAGGTTTATCTGGAAAAGCCCTTTTAGAAAACGGAAAAGAAGTTTCTTGGAGTGCAGTAAAAAAACCAGCATCTAATGAAGTAAAAAAAGAAACTACTACTGACAAAAAAGAAGAAAAGAAAACAGCCGCTTTTTATCCAGTTACTTTTCCAAATATTGCTTTTGGAAATAACACAAAACCAAAACAAGAAACTATTTTATTTAAAAACGCCACAGTTTGGACTGGAGAAAAAGAAGGAATTTTAAAAGAAATGGATGTTTTAATTGAAAACGGAAAAATCATTAAAATTGGCAAAAACTTACCTCAAAAAGGAAAAGTTATTGATGCGACAGGAAAACACCTAACTGCTGGAATTATTGATGAACATTCTCATATTGCTATTTCAAATGGGGTAAATGAAGGCGGACAAAATTCATCTGCTGAAGTTACAATTGAAGACGTTGTTAATTCTGAAGACATTAACATATACAGAAATTTAGCTGGTGGAGTAACTTCTGCTAATTTATTACATGGTTCTGCTAATCCAATTGGTGGAAGAGCGGCATTTGTAAAATTAAAATGGGGTTATAGTCCAGATGAAATGCTAGTAAAGGATGCTCCTAAATATATTAAATTTGCTTTAGGTGAAAATGTAAAACAATCGAATTGGGGAGACATAGAACGTTTGCGTTTTCCGCAATCAAGAATGGGCGTAGAACAAGTATATGAAGATTATTTTTCAAGAGCTTTGGCTTATAAAAAAGAATGGGACTTATACAATACAAATAAAGGAAAAATTGCACCTCGTTTTGATATTGAATTAGAAACTTTAAGTCAAATTTTAAATAAAAAACGTTTTATTACATGTCATTCATACGTGCAATCTGAAATAAATATGTTACTGAAAGTGGCAGAAAAATACCAGTTCAAAATTCAAACTTTTACACATATCTTAGAGGGTTATAAAGTAGCTGACAAAATGGCAAAACACGGTGTAGCAGGATCAACTTTTGCTGACTGGTGGGGTTACAAGTTTGAGGTTAATGATGCTATTCCATATAATGCAGCTCTTATGAATAATGTTGGGGTTACTGTTTCGATTAATTCAGATGATGCTGAGATGTCCAGAAGATTGAATCAAGAAGCTGGAAAAACATTAAAATATGGTGGTGTAACAGAAGTTGAAGCTTGGAATTTTGTAACATTAAACCCTGCAAAAATTTTACAAGTGGATGATAAAGTGGGCAGTATTAAAGTAGGTAAAGATGCCGATGTAGTACTTTGGTCTGACAATCCATTAACTATATATGCAACAGTTGAAAAAACGGTAGTTGATGGAATTGTTTTCTTTGATATAGATCAAGAAAAAGCAAAAAATGAAACCGTTCAAAAAGAAAGAAATGAGCTAATAAATTTGATGTTAGACGCTAAAAACAAAGGCTTAAAAACACAAGAACCTAAGAAAAAAACGAGTGGACATTATCATTGTGATACGTTAGGCGAAAAATGTCGAGAGTTTCACGCTAAATACAATAATTAATAAATATTACACTATTTTTCAACACAGATTTCACAGATTAAAATAATTTCAAAAATCTGTGTTATAAAAAATTAATATAAAATGAGAAAATTAACATATATACTAGCACTAACTACTTTAATTAGTTTTGCACAACAAACGCCAGCGTCTAAGCAAACAAAATCTATATTAATTATAGGTGGAACAGCACATTTAGGCAATGGAAAAATTCAAGAAAACAGTTTAATTTCAATTGTGGATGGTAAAATAGCTTCAATTTCAGATGCCACCGTAACTAAAATTACTAAACATGATATTACTATTCAAGCAGAAGGAAAGCATATTTACCCTGGTTTTATTGCACCAAATTCCACTTTAGGGTTAGTAGAAATTGATGCTGTCCGAGCTTCAGATGATGAAAGTGAAATTGGTGAATTCAATCCACACATTAGAAGTTTAATTGCCTACAATGCAGAATCAAAACTAACAGAAGCTGCTCGTCCAAACGGCGTGCTTTTAGCTCAAATTACGCCACGTGGTGGAAGAATTTCTGGAACTTCATCCGTGGTACAATTAGACGCTTGGAATTGGGAAGATGCTGTGATTAAAGAAAATGACGGTATTCATATGCGTTGGCCAAATAGTTATGCACGATTAGGCTGGTGGGCAGAACCAGGTGGTATTGAACCAAACAAAAAATATGAGGAACAAACTAAAGCTGTACAAACGTTTTTTGATAATGCAATAAGTTATTTGAAATCAGATTTAAAAACAAAAGACATCCCATATAATGCAATGAATGGTTTACAAAGCGGTGAAAAAACATTATTTGTAAATGCAAATGGAGAAAAAGAAATTAGGGACATTATTTTATTTAAAAAGAAAAACAATATTAAAAAATTAGTCATTATTGGTGGTTATAACGCACACAAATTTGCCGATGTTTTAAAAGAAAATAATGTTTCTGTCTTATTGAGAAGAGTACACGATGTTCCAAATTCGGAAGATGAAGATGTGAATTTACCATATAAAATTGCTAAAATATTAACAGAAAAAGGAATTATAGTTGGTTTAGAAAATTCTGGCGATATGGAACGCATGCAAACGAGAAATATCCCATTTTATGCCGGAACTTGTGCCGCTTGGGGAATGAACAAGGAAGAGGCGCTAAAATTAATAACTTCTAATACCGCTAAAATCTTAGGAATTGACGCTAAATACGGAACCTTAGAGGCCGGAAAAAGCGCTACCCTATTTATTTCAGAAGGTGATGCTTTAGATATGAAAACAAATAAATTATCTCACGCTTTTATAGATGGACGACAAATTAGCTTAGAAAGTCACCAAACCGAATTATACGAAAGATATAAAGATAAATTTGAAAGTGAAGGTTCTAAATCGGAAGTAAAAAACTAAAATACATAATATTATTTTCAAAGTCGCAAAGCCCTTCGTTTTGCGACTTTGTTTTAATAAATAAAAGTGCTAAATTTGTACTATGAGAATCATTGAAAACAATATAGAAAATGTAAAGAAACTTTGTACTTTGTATAACGTGGAAACTATGTATCTATTTGGTTCTGCCTTAAATTCAAATTTTAATAGCAATAGTGATATCGATTTATTAGTCAAATTCAAGCCAATTGAATTAGCATATTATTTTGATAATTACATTAATTTTAAAGAAAATTTAAAAATAGTATTAGGTAGAAATATTGATTTAGTTGAAGAACAAAGCTTAAGAAACCCAATACTTATTGAATCAATAGAAAAATCCAAAGAACTAATTTATGGATGAAAGAATACTTAAATGGTTATATGATATAAAAATTTCAATTGATGAAATTGATATTTATTTTATAAATGAAGAAAAAGATTTTTTCAGATATCGAAATAACATAATGCTAAAACGAGCTATTGAAAGAAATCTTGAAATTATTGGTGAAGCCATTAACAGAATCATAACTCGTGATGCAATTTATATTGAAAAGATAAGCAATGCAAAATCTATAATTGGGTTACGAAATCAAGTTATTCACGCTTATGATAACATTTCAGATGAAAATATTTGGTCTATTATAATAAATCATTTACCAAAATTAAAAATAGAAATTGAAAATTTAATTCAACATTCAAAATAACTTCGATAAACTTTTAAATTTCTTTGTAAATTATATTCTAAAAATGAAAATCAAAAGTTTAGTAAAAACACTTTCTATTTTATCATATTGCTTAATTATGATTAATGGAAGTATTGTAGCAATTCCATTTATATTATATTTGATTTCTGCCAGTATTTCGATATTTAATTTGGATGGAATCAATCAATCAGTAACTTCATTAATTGGAATAATAGGTTTAATATTAATCATTAAGAATTTTGAGGAAGAAACATTTAAAAGTGTTTTTATAAATTTTCTAGGATTTTTAATCCTTTTAGTGCCATTAATAGAAAGATTGTCATCAGTATCAATCGAATTATTTAATTATTTATCTTTTAAAATTCCTTTAATACTATTTATAGTATTATTTTTTATCAATATGCTTATTTCAATTTTTGATTATTTTAAAAATAAAAAAATATTAAATTCTTAGCAACTTAGTCACTCATAATGAAACAAATCACATCCATTCAAAATCCGTTTGTAAAAAACTTAGTTGTATTGCAAGAAAAAGCCAAAGCACGAAAACAATCGGGAACATTTATTATTGAAGGACAACGTGAAATTGAATTAGCCATAAAAGGCGGTTACGAATTAGAAACATTACTTTTTTGTCCAGAATTATCTGGAAAATCTGAACATCTGAACATCCAAATAGCTGAACATCTCAAAATAGAAATTTCTAAAGAAGTCTACCAAAAATTAGCGTATCGCGATACAACCGAAGGAATTATTGCCATTGCTAAATCGAAATCATTAGAATTATCCGATTTAAAATTATCTAAAAACCCCTTAATTTTAGTTGCAGAAGGATTAGAAAAACCAGGAAATTTAGGTGCCTTATTACGAACCGCTGATGCAGCCAATATTGATGCCGTTATTATAGCCAATCCAAAATCGGATTTGTACAATCCTAATATTGTGCGTTCCAGTGTAGGTTGTTTATTTACACGTCAAATTGCCGTAGCGACTTCAGAGGAAGCAATTGCATATTTAAAAGTAAACAACATCAATATTTATTGTGCGACTTTGCAAGATTCAGCCACATATCATACACAAAATTATAATGAACCCACCGCTTTAGTTGTAGGAACGGAAGCCACCGGAATTACAGAGGTTTGGCGACAAAATGCAACCAAAAACATTAATATTCCTATGCAAGGTAGTATCGATTCTATGAATGTTTCGGTAGCGGCAGCTATTTTATTATTTGAAGCCAAAAGACAACGTGGGTTTTAATGAGATAATTATCAATTAGTCAATGTGCCAATAAAAACAACAAACCAAAAACATCATAAAATGAAAAAAATAATATTAATCTCACTTCTAACAACATTCAATGCTTTTTCTCAAATAACTGAAAAACAAATTGATGAAGTTGCAGAAAATACACTAAAGGCTTTTAACGTTCCAGGAGTTGCGGTTGCGGTGGTAAAAGACGGTAAAATCATACACAGTAAAGGGTATGGAGTGAAATCCATACTTAAAAAAGATAAAGTAGATGGAAACACACTTTTTGGAGTAGCTTCTAATAGTAAAGCATTTACAACAGCTGCGATTGCGATGTTAGTTGACGAAGGAAAAATGAACTGGGACGACAAAGTTGTAAAATACTTACCTAATTTTAAAATGTACAATGAGTATGTTACACAAGAATTCACGGTTCGTGATTTGGTTACACACCGAAGTGGTTTAGGTTTAGGTGCTGGCGATTTAATGATTTGGCCTGACGGAAGTAATTTCAAACCGAAAGATATTATTGAAAATTTACAGTATTTAAAACCCGTTTCAGCTTTCAGAACTAAATATGATTATGATAATTTATTATATATCGTGGCTGGTGAAGTAATTGAAAAAGTTAGCGGATTTACTTGGTGCGACTTTATAGAAAATAAAATGATGAAACCACTTGAAATGAATAATAGCGCAGGTTCATTTTTACGTTTAAAAGACACGACAAATATCATTGATCCACACGTGCCAACAGATGGTAAATTAAAAGTAATTTCGCGTTATAAAAATCAAACTTTTGATGCTGCTGCTGGAATTTATTCTTCTGTAAACGATATGAGTAAATGGATGATTATGCAATTGCAACAAGGAAAATTTGGTTCTGAAAAACAATTCAAATTATTTTCTGAAGCACAACATAATGAAATGTGGCAATTACAAACTATCATTCCAGCGAAAACAAAAGAGCCTTATTTTACACATTTTTCTGGTTATGGATTAGGTTGGTTTTTAAGCGATGTTAAGGGTTACAAACAAGTTACACATACCGGCGGATTAGAAGGTATTGTTACACAAGTTACGCTTTTACCTGAATTAAATTTAGGTATTGTTGTGCTTACAAATCAACAATCGGGAGCAGCATTTAATGCTATTTCAAACACCATAAAAGATGCTTATCTAAAAATTGAGTACAAAGATTATGTGAAAATATTTAGTGACCGAGAAAAAAAAAATATTGCAGAAGCGGACAAAGTAACTACTGAAGTTTGGGCAAAAATATCCGAAAACCAAAAGAATAAAGTGAAAGTTGACATAAATAACTATACAGGTACTTATACCGACAATTGGTTTGGAAACATTATTATTTCTGAGAAAAAAGGAAAAATGTATTTCAATTCAGAACGTTCGCCACAATTGGCTGGTGAAATTTTCTTTTACAGGGACAATACATTTGCCGTAAAATGGTTCAATCGCAGCTTTAATGCAGATGCTTTAATCACTTTTACTTCTAACAATACAAATATTAAAATGGCAGCAATTTCTGAATTAACGGATTTTAGTTACGATTTTCAAGATTTGGATTTTAATAAGAAATGATATTAACAATACAGATTAAAGAAATTATTAAAATTTTTAAAATTTCTTAAATCTGTTTTTCAAAACTTTTAATCAACCTATCTATATTTTTTTAAAATTCTTTTTTGAAATCTAAATTTTAAACACTATTTTTATATTCTACAAATATTGAATATGACAGAGATTGATTTAGAAGCTGAAAACAAAGCCATTGCCAAAGAATACAAAGAGTTACTTCGTATTAGTTATCAAAGCTTAACAGCTGATGATAAAAAAATAATTCGCAAGGCATTTGATGTGGCAGTGGAAGCGCACAAAGAACAAAGAAGAAAATCTGGCGAAGCCTATATTTTTCATCCTATTGCTGTTGCAAAAATTGTAGCGTCACAAATTGGTTTAGGTTCTACTGGTATTGCTTCTGCTCTACTTCATGATGTGGTAGAAGACACCGATATTACGATTTCTGATATTGAAAAAATGTTTAATCCTAAGATTGCCAAAATTGTTGAAGGGTTAACCAAAATTCCAAAAGTAAAAAACGACCAAGAAATTTCGCTTCAAGCAGAAAATTTCAGAAAAATGCTACTTACGCTTAATGATGACGTTAGAGTAATTTTAATAAAACTTGCCGATAGATTGCACAATATGCAAACTATGGATGGCATGTCTGACTACAAACAAGCAAAAATTGCGTCGGAAACATTATATATTTATGCACCATTAGCTCATCGGTTAGGGCTTTATAATATTAAAACTCAATTGGAAGATTTAGGTTTAAAATATACAGAACCCGAAGTTTTTACTGATATAGTTAGCAAAATTAAAGAGACAAAAGAAGAACAAGACACATATATAAAAAGCATTTCAGATATTTTAAGTCAATCTATGACCATGGAAGGAATTGATTTTATTATCAAAGGTCGACCAAAATCGATTTACTCCATCCGAAGAAAAATGAAAGTGCAAGGTGTTACTTTTGATGAAGTATATGATAAATTTGCTTTAAGAATTATTTACAAATCCAATCTTCATGATGAAAAGTTCTTAGCATGGAAAATCTATTCTGTGGTAACAGACCATTACAGACCAAGTCCTAGTCGTTTACGCGATTGGATTTCTTCACCAAAGTCAACTGGTTACGAAGCCTTACACATTACCGTAATGGGACCTTTAGGCCGATGGGTAGAAATTCAGGTTCGTAGTGAACGAATGGATGAAATTGCAGAAAAAGGCTATGCTGCACATTACAAATATAAAAATGGAGCCACTGAAGAGAATAGTCTAGAAATTTGGTTAAACCAACTTAAAGAAGCATTAGAAAATTCAAATAATAATGCCGTTGATTTTGTGGAAGATTTTAAACTGAATTTATATGCTAAAGAAATATATATTTTTACACCAAAAGGAGAAATAAAATCATTACCAAAAGGTGCTACTACACTCGATTTTGCATTTAGTATTCACTCTGAAATTGGTGTAAAAACACGAGGAACAAAAGTAAACGGTAAATTAGTACCTTTAAATCATATTTTAAATAGCGGCGACCAAGTTGAAATTATTACCTCTCAAAATCAAAAACCTAACATTCAATGGTTAGATTATGTAACAACATCTCGCGCAAAAAACAAAATTAAAAATGTATTAAACGAAAACATTAAAAAAATTGGTGAAGAAGGCCGGGAAATTTTAACAAGAAAATTACGTCATTTAAAAATTACGTTAAACGAAAATTCAATTAATGAATTGGTTAATTTTTTTAAATTAAAAACCAGTTTAGATTTGTTTTACAGAGTAGGTGTTGGTGCCATTGAAAATCAGCAATTACGAGATTATGCTGCTCAAAAAAATAATACATTTGTTAACTTCTTTAAAAAAACAATTAAAAGAAATTCAAAAGGAACTGAGGAAAAATCTCAAAAAAATGCCGCAAATAAAAAATTAGATTTATTAGTTTTTGGAACTGAACAAAGTAAATTAGAATATAAGTTTTCTCCTTGTTGTAATCCTATTCCTGGCGACCTTGTTTTTGGTTTTGTTACTATTAATGAAGGTATAAAAGTGCATAAAATGGATTGCCCAAATGCGATTAGTTTACAATCTAACTTTGCTTATAGAATTATACAAGCTAAATGGATTGATTCTACACAAGAAGAATTTAATGCAATATTAAAAATTACAGGAATGGATGTTATGGGTTTGACAAATGAATTAACAAAAGTGATTTCAAATCAAATGCATGTAAACATAAAAAGTATCAACTTAAGCTCTGAAGCGGGAATTTTTAAAGGTCAAATTACTGTTATGGTTCAAAATAACGTAATTTTAAAAAAATTAATAGAAAATATCAAAACAGTTGAGGGCATTGATAAAGTAATTAGGGTTTATAACAACTAATTATATGAAAAAATATTTGTACTTTTTTTTATTTTTTATGGGCTTTATTAATGCTCAATACAAAGAGTATGTTCTAGATCCTGCTGGAAAAAAATCTAATTTTCAATATCTTTTTAAAAAATATCCAGATAATTCAATGGAATTTAGAATTACCAAAGATAGCGGTAAAATATACCAAATTACTGCACCTTTATATGAGGTTATGAATGCAAATTATGACACAATAAAAAAAATACTACCTGAATATCCAAGTAAAATAAAAAATGATTCAATATCCTATATTATTCAATTCTTTTATAAAAACGATCATACCTTATTAAATGAAAATAATAAATTTACTGATAAAAATGATATATATATTAATTTCATTAAAACATTAAAACGTAGCGTAGAGAAAGAAAATCCTAACGTCAAAATATATCATATATTTGAAGAAGGTATTGATATATCAAATGTTAAAAATTACAACTATTTTATATCCGATAAAAATTCTTATTTTAAAACAAATTTCTTTAAAAAATCAATTTTATGTGGTTCTTTTTTGATCATTAAACCTAACGGGCAGACTCTAATAAGAAATGGGGAATATCGCATTGATTCTATGGCAAATCATCTAATACCCGATATTTGGAATAAAATCTTTTCAACAATAAATGTTAATGAAAAAATGGAAGTGAAAGAATAAAGAAGAAAATTTAATTTATCTTTGCCTATCTTTCATTTAAACTAAAAATGGATAACAACAAAAACCAAGAAACGGTTAAAAACGTTTTTACAAAATACCTAGAAGAAAAAGGACACCGCAAAACACCTGAACGTTATGCGATTCTTCAAGAAGTATATGAAAATCTGGAACATTTTGATATCGAATCCTTATATATCAAAATGAAAAACAAAAATTATCGTGTTTCTCGTGCCACTTTATACAATACTATTGAATTATTATTGGATTGTAAATTAGTACGTCGCCATCAATTTGGTCAAAACCAAGCACATTATGAAAAGTCTTATTTTGATAAACAACACGACCATATTATTTTAACAGATACTGGAGAAGTAATTGAATTTTGCGATCCACGTATTCAGCAAATAAAACAAACTATGGAAGAAATGTTTGGAATTGATATAGACACACATTCCTTATATTTTTACGGAACAAAAAAGAAATAAAAAAACAGACAAATCAAATTTGTCTATTCAATGCAAACAACACAAACAACAACACAATGAATGTAGATTTACTACTTGGATTACAATGGGGTGACGAAGGAAAAGGAAAAATCGTCGATGTATTAACTTCAAAATACGATATTATTGCGCGTT
>JBIPOM010000166.1:0-4619 GCA_044379175.1 Flavobacterium sp.
CAGTAAAAGAAGTAAAAAACGGTACTTTTTCGAAATTTGCCAACACAAAATTAGCTGTTGGCGATTTGTTAGAAGTCAGCATTCCTGAAGGAAAATTTACTTTTGAGGCCAAATATGAACATCAAAGAAGCTATGCCGCTTTTGCAGCTGGCAGCGGAATTACGCCTGTTTTATCGATTGCAAAAAGTGTGTTAGAAGAAGAAACAAATAGCACTTTTGTTTTAATTTACGGCAATAAAGACGAATCGGAAACTATTTTCCATGACGAGTTACATGCGCTTCAATTAAAAAATTTAGGTCGCTTTTTTGTGCATTTTGTGTATAGTCAAGCCAATATTGCAGGCGAATTATCTGGAAGAATTGACAAAGATGTTGTAAATGCTGTTTTAAAAACCAAACATTCCGATAAAACCTTTTCTAAGTTTTACTTGTGCGGACCAGAAGCCATGATACAAGTAGTTACGGCGACTTTAAAAGAAAACAATGTAGCTGAAAAAGATATAAAATTTGAATTGTTTGGAACGTCATCTGCCTCAGAAAACAAAGTTGCAACTGGAAATGAAGGTCACACAGCTATTTCAATTACAGTAGATGCTGATGAAGTTTCTTTTGAAATGAGTCAGAAACAAACCATTTTAGAAGCGGCTTTAAAACAAGGTTTAGACGTGCCTTATTCTTGCCAAGGTGGAATTTGCAGCAGTTGTATTTGTCGTGTGACAGAAGGAAGTGCAACTATGAAGAAAAACCAAATTCTAACAGATAATGAAGTAGCTGAAGGATTGGTTTTAGCGTGTCAAGCCGTGCCAACATCTTTTGAAATTAAAATTGATTTTGATGATATTTAAATAGTCTAAAGTTTTAATGTCATAAAGTCTTGTTATGGTAAAAGTTTCAAACCCTTGAAAAACTTATACGAAATATTCAAAAAAAATAGCGACTTGTTGGACGAACCAGAAGTTATGCAGTTGCTTGAATATTGCGAAAAATTACAAGATGAAATTATGATTATAAATTTGACAAACAACAAGACAAACAACTTATTTTGTTAGATATTATTAGGGAAATTATAAAGGGTTGTAATGAGGTTGAAAAAGAGCAAATGGAACACGAACGTTTTGGTTATGAAGCACCAAATTATCAAGCAACTATTTCTAATTTAAAGAGTTATATTTTAGAAATTTGTAAAGACAATCAGGTTTATTTGTGAGTATTTAAACCATTAAGGAATTAAGAAAATTAAGCATAAAACTTAATAAACCATAGTACCTTAATGGTTTAAAACAAAATTAATTTTTCCAACAACATTTTCCACAGAAATGCTTCGCATCGCATTTTCATAACCTGCAACTTTTTTATTTCCATATACAGAAGTAGGTAAAAAAGGGTATTGTTTTCTATCTGAAGTCAGACAAAAATCATCGGGTTGATGGAAGGGTTGAAATCCTGCAAATGGGTGTGTAGCACCCCAGAGTGTAATTACTTTTACGCCCAACATAGCCGCTATATGTGCGTTTCCAGAATCCATAGACAACATTACATTTAAATTAGAAATAATGGCTAATTCTTCTTTTAAATTGGTTTTTCCAGCTAAAACAAGTACGTTTTCATACTTGCTTTTAAGCTGATTCAACTTCTTAATTTCTTCGCTACCGCCACCAAATAATATAATTTTATTTGAAGTATTTTTTGCTAAGTCATCAATTACTTTTTGCATCAAATCTGTTGGGTAGACTTTACTATCGTATTGTGCAAAGGGTGCAATTCCTATCCAATTTGCTTCTTTTTTACCCGTAATGTTTCTTGTTTTTTCATGCAAAATGGCTTTTTCTGGAAATGTTGGGTTGTTTAAATTTATTTGAAATCCTAATTTTTCAAACGTTTCGCAATGTCTATCAAACATTGTTTTTGTTGGAGAAATGGTTTTGATAGCTAATCTTGTAAGTGCTTTTTTATCTTGTCTCCCTTTATCTGTCGCCGCTACATTTTTTCCATTTAAAATAAATAGTGTTCTTATTATTTTTGATCGTAACACATTATGTAAATCGGCAACAGCATTAATATTTAGTTTTCGTAAATCGGAAAACAAACGCAAAAGTCCTAAAAACCCTTTATGTCTTTCTTTTAAATCGATAGCGAAAAAAACAACATTTTCAATATCATCAAAAAAAGGTTTAAAAAATGGCCGGGAAACAACCGTAATTTTTACGTTGGGATATTGCAAAGAAAAAGCTCTCAGTACAGGAACTGTCATAGCAACATCGCCCATAGCTGAAAGCCGAATAACTAAAATGTGTGAAGACATTTATTTTTTATTTTGATACAAAACTGGATTCAAATCTTCGTCGTTGTACATCTTCATTTGTTTGTACACTTTCATAAATTTATCTCCATTTTCAATATCTTCCACTAATTGACTAATGGAAATAAACATATCGTTTTTTTGGTCTAACAATACATTTAATTTTTCTTGACATTTTGCTCGGTGTTCAGCTGTCGCCTCTTCACGAGTAGCTTCTTCATTCATATGATAAATCTTCAAAGCTAAAATTGATAATCTATCAATTGCCCAAGCTGGACTTTCCGTATTAATTCTAGCATTTGGTTTCACTTGAACGTGTGCGTATTTTTGTAAAAAATAACCGTCAATGTATTCTACCATATCAGTTCTGACTTGATTAGAAGCGTCGATTTTGCGTTTTAAATCCAATGCTGCAACGGGATCAATATTTGGGTCGCGTACAATATCTTCATAATGCCATTGTACTGTATCTACCCAATTTTTAGCATACAATAAATGTTCAACTGAACCTTTTTCGTAAGGATTTAATACCGGTTGATACACATCATCGATAACGTGATAATTAATTATAGATTTTTCAAAAATAGGAAAAGCAAATTCTGCAAACATAGTTTCTAATTTAATTTACAAAAATAAGGATTTTTTGTACTTTTAACCATAAATTACAAATTATCTCACATGAATATTCATTATATTTCAGAAGAAAACAGTGTTTTAAATCATTTTTTAGGGCAACTTAGAGAAGTAACCATTCAAAAAGACAGTATGCGTTTCAGAAGAAATATGGAACGTATTGGTGAAATTATGGCTTATGAAATTAGTAAAAAACTAACATATAATAACATAGCAATAACCACTCCATTAGGTATTAAAAACACATCAAAAATAGCAGATGAAATAGTGTTATGTTCTATTTTAAGAGCTGGTTTAACGCTTCATCAAGGGTTTTTAAATTATTTTGATGCTGCCGAAAATGGTTTTATTTCTGCTTATAGAAATCATTATGCTTCTGATGAAAATTTCAATATTTTGGTGGAATACCAAGCCGTGCCGAATATGTACGATAAAACATTAATTTTAGCAGACCCAATGTTAGCAACTGGCCAATCATTAGTAGCGGTTTTAAATAAAATTTTAGCCACGCATCAGCCAAAAGAAATCCATATTGCTGTAGTAATTGCCGCGCCAGAAGGTATTAATTTTGTAACGGAAAATCTTCCAAAAAACTGCCATTTATGGGTAGCTTCATTAGATGAAAATTTAAATGAAAAAAACTACATTGTTCCGGGTTTAGGTGACGCTGGTGACTTAGCGTATGGGACTAAATTATAATTGAGCAAAAAAGAAAAATAAGCCAAAACTTAATAATAAATATATTGACACTTCTTTGTAAACAGAGTTTTCCATTTTTTCGAACATATTTGCTCCCAAAATAGCCAAAGGAGCAAAAGTATACATTAATAAATCGTTAGATTTATTTGGGGAAAAAACATAAATACCTACAGCTAAAAGAAAAGCAAAATAAACTTGTTTGTATGAGGCCTGCATATTTAAAGGTTTATTTTGATAATCAATTGTTTGAGATGCAAAAAACAATACAGAAATGGAAACAAATAAAGACAATGCCATATTTTCATATACGTCTTTAAAATTAAAAAAATTAAAACTTACCTGAAAGACAGCGCTATTTATAGAATAGTTATCAAATAATAATAAGCTAATTGCTATATATAAAATCCAAACACAAAGAAAAGAAACGAAAGGTAAAATCCAATTTTTATAATCTTTCCCGGAATGAAATAGTATAGAAATAAAAACTAACACAATATACAAAATACTCCAAAAGTGAAAAATTGCGGAAAGAAAAATCCAAAAAGAAGCATCAAATATTTTTTCTTTTGATGAGTTTAGTGTTTTTAAAGAAATTAATCTTCTTAAAGCCAATAATAAAAACACATTTGATAAAACAATTTTACTATTGCTCAATAGTGATGGAAATAATAAAATAAACACTAAAAAAAGCAAAATAGCATAATTATCATTTTGAGTTAGGGTGTTTTTAAGCGAAATAAAGTTTACTAAAAAAAATGAAAGCAAAAACATAACAAAAACGCCGATTTTAAAAAATACGGCTTGGAAAGCGAAGTTTTCACTTGGAACTTCAAATTGGTACAAAAAAAAGCAAAAAAACAGCATTATAAAGATAAATGCATAATTTATTGGTCGAGTTTTACTAAAAAGACTTGCAATCATAAAGATATTTTATATTTTTGTAGTGTAAATATAATAATAAAAAAATGAAAGCATTTTTCGAAGCAAT
>JBIPOM010000036.1:0-16602 GCA_044379175.1 Flavobacterium sp.
AATTATCAAAATGGATTGAGAAAGTTATGACGAGTCATAACTTTTCTTATGAAGTATTGTTTATAGATGATGGTAGTACTGACGCATCTTGGCAAACTATTTTAGACTTACAAAAGTCAAATTCCAATATAAAAGGAATTAAATTTTTACGCAATTATGGCAAAAGTCAAGCCCTTCACGCTGGATTTGCGAAAGCATTAGGTGATGTTGTTATCACTATGGATGCCGATTTACAAGATAGTCCAGATGAAATTCCAGAATTATACGATTTAGTTCAAAATCAAGGATTTGATTTAATTTCTGGTTGGAAGAAAAAACGCTATGATTCGGTAGTATTTAAAAATATTCCATCAAAATTATTCAATTGGGCAGCAAGAAGAATTTCGGGTGTCAAACTTAACGATTTCAATTGCGGTTTGAAAGCTTACAATAATGTAGTAATTAAAAACATAGAAGTTTCTGGTGAAATGCACCGATACATTCCTGTTTTAGCTAAAAATGCTGGGTTTTCAAAAATTGGAGAAAAAGTAGTGATTCATCAAGCCAGAAAATACGGAACTTCGAAATTTGGTATCGATAGATTTGTTAACGGATTTTTAGATTTAATAACGATTTGGTTTATTTCAAAATTTGGAAAACGTCCTATGCATTTCTTTGGATTACTTGGTAGTTTAATGTTTTTTATAGGATTTGTTTTAACTATATATTTAGGAATCGATAAGCTTTTCATCCATAAAACAGCACGTTTAATTACAAACAGACCCGAATTTTATATCGCCTTAACTACTATGATTATTGGAACTCAATTATTTTTAGCTGGTTTTTTAGGCGAAATTATTTTACGCACCAAAAGCAACGAAGAACGATATAAAATAGCCGAAATAGTATAATTGAAAGGTGAAACAAACAACGTTTGTCACGCTGAAAGCGTCTCAACTTAGTTTTCGAGAAATGCTTTCATCATAACAAAATTGGGTTTAAATTATGAATATTAAAATGAATTAAAATTCATATAAAAATCTGCGAATCTGCGGTTATAAAATAATAAAGATTAAAAAATAACTTAAATATACGCCAAAATGAACAATTTAGAGATTATTACAAACAAAATTCATATTATTAGAAATCAGAAAGTGATGTTAGATTATGATTTAGCAACACTTTATGAAATTGAAACAAAAGTTTTAAAACAATCTGTAAAAAGAAACATTGAAAGATTCCCAGAAGATTTTATGTTTGAATTGACAAAAGTTGAATTTGACAACTTGAGGTCACAAATTGTGACCTCAAATTATGGAGGAATGAGATATTTGCCTTTCGCTTTCACAGAGCAAGGAGTAGCAATGCTCTCAGGAGTTTTAAAATCAGAAAAAGCAATTAAAATAAATATTGCAATTATGAGAACTTTTGTAATTTTGAGAAATTCCTTACTAAATTTAGAAGAAATAACTTCAAAAGTAAAGGAAATTGAAAATCAGTTTCCAGAAATTTATAAAATTTTGAATTATTTAATGGATAAAGAAGAATTAAAAATTGAACAAGAAGACCGACCAAAAATTGGTTACAAAAAATAAATTACCCACAAAGTTTGTCACGCTTAAAGCGTCTCAACTTTGTTTTCGAGAGATGCCTTTGGGATGACAAGATTGGGTTTAGTTTTTTAATAATAAAATGATTTTAAATTCAAATTAAAATCTGCGAATCTGAGGTTTTAAAATAAATAACAACAATAATGCACATAGAACAAAACATATTAAATCAAGTAAACGAATGGCTTACGCCTACTTTCGACCAAAATACACAAACTGAAATTAAAGCCTTAATGACTTCCGATCCAGAAGGTTTAGAAGATGCTTTTTATAAAAATTTAGAATTTGGTACAGGTGGAATGCGCGGCGTTATGGGTGTTGGAACCAATCGTATAAACAAATATACTTTGGGTAAAAACACACAAGGCTTGTCTAATTATTTAAAAAAATGCTTTCCTAATGAAGAGCTAAAAGTAGCTATTGCCTATGACTGTAGAAAAAACAGCGATACGTTAGCGAAAATAGTAGCCGATATTTTTTCTGCAAATAATATTAAAGTGTATTTGTTTTCTGAATTACGCCCTACTCCAGAATTATCATTTGCCTTAAAACACTTAAATTGTCACGCTGGAATTGTACTAACAGCTTCACACAATCCACCAGAATACAACGGATACAAAGTATATTGGCAAGATGGTGGACAAATTGTACCACCACAAGATGGAGAAATTATCGCAGAAATTGAAGCATTAAAATATAGTGATATTCTATTTTCAGCAAATGAAAATTTAATTGAATATATTGATGAAGCTGTTGATGAAGCTTTTATTAATTCGACCATTGAAAACGCGAGTTTTAATACACCAAAATCAGCAAAAGAAGATTTAAATATTGTTTTTACACCGTTACACGGAACATCTGTAAAATCAATTCCTGCTGTTTTAGCTAAAGCAGGTTATACGAATGTAAATATCGTAGCGGCACAAGAAATTCCAGATGGAAATTTTCCAACTGTAAAATCGCCAAATCCAGAAGAACCAGAAGCATTAGCTATGGCTTTAGCGTTAGCAGACGAAGTAAATGCTGATATCGTAATTGGTACAGATCCTGATTCGGATAGATTGGGCGTGGCTGTTAGAGATACAAATGGTAAAATGATGTTGTTAAACGGAAATCAAACAATGGTGGTTATGACGGCATTTTTATTGGAACAATGGAAACGAGCTGACAAAATTACGGGAACTGAATTTATTGGTTCTACAATTGTTTCTACTCCAATGATGCTCGATTTAGCAAGCGCTTACGGAATTGAATGTAAAGTGGGTTTAACTGGTTTTAAATGGATTGCAAAATTTATTAAAGACTTTCCAAATCAGAAATTTATTGGCGGTGGCGAAGAAAGTTTCGGATTTATGGTGGGTGATGCTGTTAGAGATAAAGATGCCGTTGCAGCAAGTTTATTAGTATGCGAAATTGCAGCTCAAGCGAAAGCTTCTGGTAGTAGTTTATATAAAGAACTGATTAACTTATATTTAGATTTCGGATTTTATAAAGAACATTTAATATCTTTAACAAAAAAAGGCAAAGAAGGCTTGGTTGAAATCAATCAAATGATGATAGATTTACGAGACAATCCAATGGAAACCATAAACGGACAACGCGTGGTTTGCATTGAAGATTACCAAAGTACAACGGCTCGTGATTTAATTAATAATGAAACATTTGATTTAGATATTCCAAAATCGAATGTATTGATTTATTATTTAGAAGATGGCACTAAAATTTGCGCCAGACCAAGTGGAACCGAACCAAAAATTAAATTCTATTTTAGTGTAAACGCCATTTTAGAAGATGCCAATGATTTCGAAGAAGCCAATAGATTTTTAGATACCAAAATTCAGAATATAATCACTGAAATGAAATTAAACTAATGGATCAAAATTTAAAAAAAATAATTCCTTTTGCATTAAAGTATAAGAAAAATGCTATTTTAAATGTTGTATTCAATGTTTTTTATGCGTTTTTTTCAACTGTATTAATGGTTTCTTTAATTCCAACTTTAGATGTATTATTTAAACAAACTGAAAAAGTTATAAAAAAACCAGAATATTCTGGAATTTCAGATATAAATAACTTCGGGCAAGAATATTTAGCATTTTATATCACAAAATTAAACGATGATTATGGTGCTAAATATGCTTTGATGCTAGTGGTTGGAATAGTAATTGTTACAGCACTTTTAAAGAATATTTTTAATTATTTGGCCTCTTTTCAAATTACAATTCTTAGAAATGGAGTTTTAAAAGATTTACGTGAAAAATTATACAGTAAGATTGTGCATTTACCTATCTCCTATTATTCTGATCAGAGAAAAGGTGATGTAATGACGAAAATGTTAGGTGATGTGGGTGAAGTTCAAAATTCTTTTTTTCAAATTTTAGAATTAGTTGTAAGAGAGCCATTGACAATCGTTTTTTCAATATTTGCAATGTTAGCCATAAGCGTAAAATTAACTTTATTTGTATTTATATTTATTCCGATTTCTGGTTTGATTATATCACGAATTGGTAAAAATTTAAAAGCAAAGTCAATTCGAGCGCAAAATGAACAAGGGATATTTATTTCAACTTTAGATGAAACCCTAACAGGATTAAAAGTTGTTAAAAGTTATAATGCGGAAAGTGCTTTCATACAAAAATTCAATGATTCCTTAGATAGATTACTAAAACTGACAACTAGCATAGCCAATAAAAACAATCTTGCCTCACCAATGAGTGAGTTTTTAGGAATTGTAACAATTGCAGTTTTACTTTGGTTTGGAGGAATTATGGTACTAGAAGATCTTTCGCTTAAAGGAACCCAATTTATTGCTTATATGGGACTTGCCTACACTATTTTAACCCCTGCAAAAGCAATATCAAAAGCGTCTTACCAAGTAAAAAGTGGTTTAGCAGCAGCAGAAAGAGTGTTTACGTTGTTAGAACAAGAAAATAGTGTAGTGAACAAACCTAATGCCTTTGTCAAACATACTTTTGAAAATGGAATTTCTGTAAAAAATATCAACTTTGCCTACCAAGAAGAAAATGTATTAAAAAACTTTTCATTTGATGTGGAAAAAGGAAAAACAATTGCTTTAGTAGGACAATCGGGTTCAGGAAAAAGTACTATTGCTAATTTATTAACCCGTTTTTATGACATACAAGAAGGTTCAATTGAAGTGGATGGTGTAGAAGTAAAAGATTGGGACATGCACGCTTTACGTGGTTTAATCGGATTGGTTACTCAAGATTCTATCTTATTTAATGAATCTATAAAAAATAATTTACTAATTGGAAAACCAAATGCCACCGATGAAGAGCTTATTGAAGCTTTAAAAATTGCTAATGCTTATGAGTTTGTAGTTTCTCTTCCTAATGGAATTGATACCAATATTGGTGATGCTGGTGGAAAATTATCGGGTGGACAAAAACAACGTTTGTCTATTGCCAGAGCGGTATTGAAAAACCCACCAATTATGATTTTAGATGAAGCCACTTCTGCTTTAGACACAGAAAGTGAAAAATTGGTTCAAGATGCTTTAGAAAAAATGATGCAAAACCGAACTTCTATTGTAATTGCGCACCGATTATCAACTATTCAAAAAGCAGACAACATAATTGTAATGCAAAAAGGTGAAATTGTAGAACAAGGTAAACACGCGGAATTAATTTCGAAAAACGGAACGTACGCAAGATTAGTTGCTTTACAAACTTTAGAATAACAAATTACAAAGGAAAATATTCCGATACATTATTGTCTTTTAAATTAACTACGTGATAGTGGATTTTGTCTTTTTTATCAAATTCGCCATTTTTATTAGCGTCTTCGATAGTTCTAAAAAATAGTTTGTTATAAGATGCTATGTGTTTCCAATCTATTAGTTCTTGTAATTCAGAAGATATTTTAGTGAAATTTTTTCCTAATTCTGTGCTAATATAAAGCGATTTAATATCATTATTATCAATCAAACCGTCTTGATTGGTATCGGCATCAGCCAAAACATACACTAACATTTTGTTGTTTTTTAGATACGAAACACGCTCAATTAGCATTACTTTATCAGATAAAACGTGTAACGAATCAGAACCAATTTCTTGAAATTTTAAGTTTTGTAAATAACCAGTAATTTCATTTTCCATTGAATTAGAAACGTGAAAACCTGAAACACCTTCATATGCAGAGGTACTTTCATAACTTCCTTTTCTATTAATATCGCCAACGGTTAAATTTCCAATAGCATAAACCAATACATTGCTTCCTTCAAATTGAATAGGTAAGTCAGCAATCTCTAACTTTGTTGTGTCTTTTTGTAGTGATTTGGCTTCTTTACCAGTATATTTTACTTTTGGTTTGGCTTTTTCTTCTTGACAAGAAAATATCATCACACTCGACGCTAAAAGGATATATATATAATTTTTCATATGTAAATATTTATTGTTTTTTTAAGGTCAAATGATATCGCTTAATTTTCATTGGTGTTTGCAAGCAAACGAGTTGGTCTATGGCGATTTCATAGTTTCTGTTTTGAATATCAAATATACTAAATTCTTAATAATTTAGTTTTAAAAATTTCTCAAATCTGTGTTCCCAACCTTAAATCCTCATACTTAATTTCAAATTAAACGTTCGTGTGGTTAAATAATTTGGTACGCCGTATTGCGTTTTGGTATACACATCTCGCACCCATGTATTCGTAATCGAGTTTTGATTATTAAACATATTATAAATTTCAAAACCTACACTAAATTCAGAAAAATCAGCTAACCATTTTCTGTGTCCACCTAATTTTGCATCTTTAAAAACATAAGAAAATCCGGTATCGGCTCTTCTGTAATCGTTTAATCTTGTTTGATATAAATAAGGGTCTGCATATGCAGGTGAACCACCAGGTAATCCGGTATTATACACTAAATTTAAGTACATTTTTAAACTTGGAATAGTTGGCATATAATCTTGAAATAAAATAGCAAATTTCAATCGTTGGTCTGTAGGACGGGCAATGAAACCTTTACCTCCTTGATTTTCTTCTGTTTTTAAATACCCAAACGTAAACCAAGATTCTACGCCAGGTACAAACTCCCCATTAAGTCTTCCATCAATTCCGTATACATATGCAATGGCATTGTTATTTGCTTCATATCTAATTCGTACATTATCAATTGTATAAGCGTTTACATCTGTCATCGATTTGTAGTAAGCTTCACTTACTAATTTAAAAGGTCTGTTCCACATTTGAAAACTATAATCGTGTCCTAAAACAAAATGAATGGATTTTTGATCTTTTACATTCGGATTTACAGCACCATCGCTAGCACGTAATTCTCTATAAAAAGGTGGCTGATTATAAACACCGACTGAAAATCGAAAAACCATTTCTTTATCCCAATTTGGTTTTAAAATAAACTGTGCTCTAGGTGAAAATGTAATTTGATTATTTCCAGAAATTCCGTTATTTGAAACCATCCAACTTTGCCCACGAACTCCTGCATTTACAAAATAAGTATGCGAACCAATCATCCCTTCATAATTCCAATTTAAATAGGAATTGAATCGATTAATGGTAGTATTATTTTTTGCACGAACGTTTTGGTAAGGCGCTAAAGGTCCAAAATAAGGATTATACGGTTGGTCATTAATATATTCTAATTCTGGATTTGGTAATGAAAATCCAGCGGAATCAATAACTTCCCACTCTACTAACCTATCTCTAATGTTTTCGAAATTATGTTTAAAACTCCACTCAATTGCATTGTCATCATTTAATTTATGATTTCCCTTTATTTCATTCGTTACAATTAAAGCATCTAAATTATTTCTTGCGTGATTAAGTTGCGATCCAATTCCACGAGAAAAAACAACATCTCCGAAGGTATCAGAACCAATATTTGCATCTACTTCACCTAGTCGATATTGTGCTAAAATGTCATAATATTCCTGCTCTACGGTATGATATGCTGAAGAAATAAACTTATATTTATTGTTTTTATTAGGTTCAAAAACAGATTTTACAGCACCAAAAAAAGTAGTATACTTCGATTTTTCTTGACCTTCATACTGAATTAATAAAGCAATTGGCTCACTAATTGTGCCAAAATTTGTTTGACGAGAAGTTGGTTGAAAATTATAATTATTTTGAGCAATATTACCTAAAAAACTAAAATTCCATTTGGTATTTAAATTAAAATTAAATAATGTTTGAATGTCTAAAAATGAGGGGTTAAAATTAGCAGATTGTGTTTCCTGACTATTAACTAACAACGCATTATTTCTATAACGTACCCCAGTTATATTACTCCACTTTTGATTTTTGGAAACGCCTTCTGCAAAAATACTTCCGCCTAAAAAACTAGCTTCCAAACCGGCATGAAATGTTTTTGGATTTCGATATGCTATATCCAAAACAGAAGCTAATTTATCACCATATTTCGCTTGAAATCCACCCGCATAAAAATCGATATTTTGTACCATGTCGGTATTTGTAAAACTTAACCCTTCTTGTTGCCCGGAACGAACCAAAAACGGACGATAGACTTCAATTTCATTTACATATACTAAGTTTTCATCGTAATTTCCGCCACGTACTGCATAAGAGGTACTTAACTCATTATTTGAATAGACACCTGGAAGTGTCTTTAATAAACTTTCTACACCACCATTTGCACTTGCCATTCTTCTTATTACAACTGGCGAAATAGCTGTTCCTCCATCAATTTTTCTATTTTTACCTGATATTACTACGGTTTCAATTACTTCATTACTAGTTCCTAAAATTGGATTCCATTCAAAATCTTCATTGGTTTTTAAATTGACTTTATACGTGGATTTTTTATATGACGAATTGAAATACGAAATAGTAATTTCGACATTTGCAGCTATTTCTAATTCGTAAAATCCATTTTTGTTGGTGATGGTATTCGAAGTAGGTGAACTTACTGAAACATTTTCAATTGGCAACTGATTTTCGTTTAAAACAATCCCTTTAATTCTGGCTTTTTGGGCAAATGCATTGGAAGAAATAAAAACAAAAAACAGAATAATTCGAATTAACTTACTATGTATAGGCATACTTAATATTTAAAATTTGATGTAAATGTAGCTGTATTGTCTAATTTATCTGAAACTACAATTTTAATGGTATTGTTTCCTGGAATTACTTTACCATCTTCAAAATTATGTATTAATTTTTTGGTTTTATAATCATATTCCATTAGAATCCACTGCTCGTTTAAATAAGCGTTATAACTATCAATTCCTGAAAGTAAATCGTTTATAGATACACTTAACGTTTTTAATTTCGAAATATTGCTGCCTTCAATAAAATTAGGATTATAAATTCGTGGTGCCACATTATCAATACCAACGCTATATTTTCCAAATGTTTTTACTTTAGCTGAAATTTTATCAGCTTTTTTAAACGAAGCATTATATTCTAATTTATATCCCGAAACAGTTCCTACAAAGGCTTTCTTTTTGTCTTCTTCAGATAAATTTGAAATATCTAACGTGACCGTAAATGCATTTTGAATGGCATGGGAATTATTTTCAATATCTAAAATACCATCTTTCTCAACAATGTTTAAAGTAGCATTTTCATATAAAGCATTTGGTGGTAAATAAACAGCCGTTTTTTCAAATTCAAAATTATATTCAGATTTGTATTTTATAAAATAATTTTCTTTTGCTACTGGTTTTGATGTTTCAAAAAATTGAATTGCTTTTTCATAAGAAATTGGGATATTTACAGTTGTTGTATTTCCATGAAAATCAGAAACTACTATTTTGTATGTATAATTTACATTTGGCTTCACTTCAATTAAACCATTTTTAGTATTTCCGCTAACTAGTGATAAAGGATAATTTTCTTTAATAAACAATTTTTGAAAACGTTGTTTTAATCTTTTAAATGTATTAAAATCTATAAAATAATTGATATGTTTGGACTCGTCAAAAGCAAACGTGTCGAATTCATACTTAAAATTTGGAGAACCATTAAGAAAACTTTCTACTTTATAAACTCCATTTTTGTTATAATTATTGGTTGATATATCATACGAATTAAGCGCAAAACCAATTTTTCCACTGGCTACGACTTTTGTAGCTAAATAAGTACCATCAACTTGTTTTTGTAAAGACAAACTAACTGGATTTCTACTTTTATTTACAGATATTGAATCGTTTACTGGATACACCATTAAACTAGAAATAACAGGATTAGTTTCATCTTTAATCAATTTATTCATTCCAAAAGCCATTGGATTGATAATTTTTTCTGATGCGGTATCTCTAAACTCAAAATGCAAATGGGGTCCGCCACTTCCGCCAGAATTACCTGACAAAGCAATAATTTCAGATTGTGATACTTTTATGTTGCTGGGATATAATTCTACCTCAAAACTTTTCAGACGGTATTGTTGTTCTTTTACGTAAGCTTCAATTTTATCGCTAAACTTCTGCAAATGTCCGTAAACGGTAGTGTATCCATTAGGATGAGCAATATATAACGCTTTTCCATAACCAAATGGCGATACTTTAATTCTAACGACCATACCGTCTGCAGCGGCGTAAACTGGTAATCCTTCTATATTATTAGTTCGAATATCTAAACCTGAATGAAAATGATTGGAACGTAATTCACCAAAAGTACCTGATAAATTTATAGGTATATCTAAAGGAGAACGAAAGTAATCCTTTGGATATTGAGCAAAAATTATATGGGTTATTAAAAAATATAATATAAGTAAAAACTTCCTCATGCTGAATCTGATTTGTGCTAAAATACTAAATTCAAACACAATGACAAAAACTAAATTCAATTTCAGTCTAATATTTTGATTTTTTGAAACACAGATTTTAGAAATATTAAAAATTAGTATAATCTGTGTTGTAAATAACAGATGAGAAACTGAGATTTCCGTTTTAAAAATTTAAAATAAATTATTTATAATCAATGTATTAGAAATCATTAACAAGTTGTTATCATATTGTTATCATATAAAATTTTTGCTTTGGCACAACAATTGAAAATAGTTTAATAACAAATAATTCAATAAAATGTTTAACAATTAAAATTTAGAAATCATGAGAAAAATTACATTTTTAGTGAGCAGTTTTTTTATCCTGTTAAACGCAGTACAAGCTCAAGAAATTAGAACCGAAAGACGTGGAAGCAGAAATGATCACCAAAATGGGTATCCTAATTATTACGCAATTGATTACAGAGATGCGGAACCAATTGTGTTTTTAGAACGAGGCATTTTGTTTTATGTTTTTCCAACCGGCGATTTCGATTTCAATATTGGAAACAACAATTATATTGCAAGACGAGGTGGTACACCTACAAACTCAAATAGTAATGAAAGAGGTAACAGAGGAATTAAAATTGAGTTCGACTATTATGGTAGAATCAGAAGAATTGGTAGTGTTTTTGTAAATTACGATTATTATGGAAGAATTAGAAGAATTGGTAGTGTTTATATGACGTACAATAGTTTTGCTTTAACCAGAATTGGTGGTATGAGACTATTTTATAACTACCACGGACAATTAGTTGGCGTAACTGGTTTTGTAAATGGAATGAACTACGGATACCAATACAATCCTTGTCCAGCAGGTTATAACGGAGGAAACTATCATCATGATGATGCTGGAAACGATGGAGATTTTTACTACTATAAAAAAGATGGTAGCAAAGAAAAAATGAAAAAAGAAGACATCGACGAAATTAAAAAAGATACCGAAGAACGAAAAAGAAATTAAATGTTAGTTTGAAGAAAAATCCTGTTTACGTATTTACGAAGCGGGATTTTTTATTTTTTTACAAAAACCTTATTAAATACATTTCTAATTACAAAATTGATATCACTTGAAACTTTGAAATAATAGTGTAAAGCCAAATATAAAACGGAAAGGAGTATCGATTTTAAACCAATATTAATTATCGGATGAAAAGGAAATTCCCAAAAATAAAAAGCTAAAAACAACACTACAGTAATAACAAATGAAACTATTGTGTTTTTAGTAAACGGAAATAATTTCATTTTAAAAACCACAAATAATAGCTTGGCTAAACTGTACATTCCAATTGCTATTAAAGTTGCTAAAGCAGCGCCGTTTATTCCGTATTTTGGAATTAGAATTAAATTTAATCCTACAATAACAAATACCAATAAAACCCCTAAAAGTAACACCGTTTTGTAATATTTTGAATTAAAAATGATAGAATTATTGTTACCTAAAAGCACGTCAAAATATTTTGATAAACCAATGGTAAAAACCACAAACAATCCTTGATCATAGCCCTCATCAGGTAAAATTTCGTACAATTGTTTGATATTTACTAAAATTCCAATGTAAATTAAACCTCCAATTACTTGTAGTGTTACAGACGATTTTTTATACAACTCATTCAGTTCCTGCCATTTATTTTCGCTAATTAATTTGGCGGTTATTGGATAGGTTATTTGATGCATAGCGCGTTGTGGTACAGAAATTACCATTGCCAAATAAACAGCCATAGAATAAAATGCAATATTTTCGATTTTTAAAAACTGATTTATCATATATTTATCAATATCTAAAAGCATATTGGCTACACTTGCGGAAAAAAGTATCAGAATAGTAAACACGAAAATAGATTTCGTATTTTTTGGGAATTTCTTATTCAGTCGAATAGGCTTTACCTTATTGGCGTAATAAATAATTAGTAACAAACTAATCCCATAAACCAAAACCAAAGAATGAATAAATTTTGATAACGTTATCCAATTAAAATAAACAGCAAAAAGCGAAAGTGTAATTAATATTCTAACAAAAACTTCCTTGACAAAAGAGCCAAAAACCGATTTCATATGCGCACGTAACCAAGCATAAAAAATTTCAAAATAACCTAAAAATAAAGCAATTATTGGAATTTCCCACACATAATCATATACAATAGTATTCTTTGAAGATTCATACAATGCAATGTTATCATAAAAAAGATAAAACAAAGCAAAAAACGGTATAACAATTAGCAATGGCAACAAAAGCATATAACTAATGTAGCTACTTAACTCGGATTCCGTTTTGTTATTTTCATTGAAAAATTTAATTAAAGTATTCTGAATGCCAAAAGACATAATTGGATATAAAATACTTGCTGCAGATAAAATATAATTAGTTAAACCTAAATAGTCTTTACCTAAAAAAACAGGATACATATAAATATTATTAATTGCACCAATAGCAAAACCAATAAAAGTAATGATGGTGTTTTTAATAGATTGTTTTATAACGATACCCATTTTTAGATTGTTAGATGGTTAGATTTTTAGATTGTTAGATTGTTAGATATTTAGATTTTTAGATTATTTAAATTTTTTAGATGTTTTATATTTCAATTATTTCTCCAATCTATGTTATTAATCTTTCGTTTTGCTATTGAAATTTGATATAGTCATTGCTAATTGTTTTGTCAAGCTTTTTCTGCTATATTGTTGTAAACCGACTGCATTAACTTTTAAGTTATTTTCCAAATATTGATTAAAATAGCTTAAAATTTGACTTTTTAGCTCATTTTTCTCATTATATTGATAAAAAACGCCCGTATTTGTCTGTTTTATGATATTCTCAAAATCGGAATTTTTTGGTCCGATGGCTAAAATAGGTCTTTCTGAAACCATATATTCAAAAAGTTTTCCTGGAATGATACATTTTGTGTCATCCGAATCAATTTCAATTAACAATAAAACTTGCGAACTTCTTTGATGTATTAGTGCTTCTTCGTGCGAAACATAACCTAAATTTTGTAAGAAACTATCTAATTTATATTCAGAAATTGATTGAATAACTTCTTTACTTACGGCTCCAATTAATTTTAATTTAAAATGATTTGCAAAAACTTCATTTTCATCGATTAATTCCGATAAAGATGACCATAAAATTTGCGGATTTCTTTCCGATAAAAACGAACCAATATGTGCTAAAGTAAATGCTTCATCTAAAGGTTTTTTTTCAATTTTCTCTACATCATATCCATTTGTAATCACTTCAATAGGTTGATTTGTAAGGTATTCAAATTCTACTTTTGTTGTTGGTGAAGTCACTAAAACGGTATCACAAGTTGTTAAAACTTCTTTTTCCAAAGCCTTATGCTTGGCACTCGCCCATTTTGACAATTTAAGTTCTTTATGATAGCCAATAGTCGTCCACGGATCCCGAAAATCAGCAATCCAATTTATGTTTAGTTGCTTTTTTAAATCTAAGCCAATTAAATGCAAACTATGTGGCGGACCCGTAGTTATTATGGTTTCAATATTGTTTTCTTGAATGTATTTTTTAAGATATTTCACAGAAGGTTTCACCCAAAAAACGCGAGCATCCGGGATAAAAACATTTCCTCGAATCCAAAGCATTGCTTTTTCTATAAACGATTGCTTTTTCTTTTGAGTAATGATACCAGCCCCTAATTTCTTTGTTTTGTTTTTCGATAAAAATGAAGCCAAAGCATAAGGTTCGAATATTTTGTTTTTCAGAATAACTGTTTTATCAGAAACATCCGAAAGTAATTTTTCATCAAGCAACGGATAACTTGGGTTTTCTGGAATATATACGATAGGTTCGACGTCAAATTCAGGTAAATACTTCACAAACTTCAACCAACGTTGCACGCCAGGTCCACCTGCTGGCGGCCAATAATAGGTGATGATTAAAACTTTGTTTGATTTTGGGTTCAACTAAAATTAATTTTCTGGGTTTATTTTTTTTAATTCTTCAATATCTAAAATATCTTTGGTTCTATTTGAAGCTTTTTTTGATTTTAATAAATTAACATAATCTAGAAAATAAACTTTAACTCCTGCAATTTCAATAATTGTAGCGTCATTTCTTAGTTCTTGAAAAGGGATTTTCTCTAAACCTTTAACACTTGTCATGATGTCTAGTCGCATTCCGTAACCTAAATTTACATCAGTATAACCCGGAATAAACTGCATTTCAATTACATTTGAAAATTCAATTAAACCTGAATTTTTTAACGCTTTGTTGAAATTTAATCTATTTTCTTTTGTATCATTTAAATAAATATCAACATCACCTGTATTTCTCGTATAACCATACATATTAACAGCAAAACCACCAATTGTAATGTATTCAACATTATATTTATCTAAATTTTTCCAAATTTCAAATACTTCAGGAATCATTATTTTTTAATTTGAATAATTTTTGCAGTTTTTAATTCGTATGATAATTCTATTAATTTCATTAATCGTTCTATTCTTTCAATATAAGTCAAGGATTGTGCTTCCAAAACTCTTACTTTTTCGGAATTACTAATCTTGTTATTTTTTTGAATTTGATTCATTTTGAAGGTTTAAATATCAAATTTAGTCAATTATTTTATCTCAGCCAATTTATGATTTTGCTTTCTCCAATAAAATATCCCTAAACCAATAGCGATAAGCATTAAAAGTGTCGAAATTAAAGCAATTTTACTTCCTGTTTTTACTACTTCTGGTTCAAATTTAAATTCAATTTTATGTTTTCCTGCTGGAATTTGCAAACCACGTAACACATAATTTACATTTAAAATTTCAGCTTCTTTTCCATCAATTGTAGCTTTCCAGCCTTTTTCGTAATACATTTCAGAAAATACACCAAAACCGTTTTTAGAATTGTTTGACGTGTATTTTAAATGATTAGGTTTGTAAGATGTCAGCTCAATTGTTGAAGTGGAATCTTTACCCGTTTCAAAATTAAAAACACCTTTAATAAATGCCGACCTATCAAAAGTAGCTTCGTCATTTGTTTTCAACTTATCCAAAGCTTTCATTTCTTCATCTGCGGAATTTACTACTTTCACTTTTGAAACAAACCAAGCACTTCCATTCGCATTTGGATTTTCTAACGATTGTGGATTGCCTTCTTCATTTGTTTTTAATATATATTTTGCATTTAACATATTCAAGACTTCAAAGTTGTTTTTTGCAATTTGATAATCGAATAGTTCTTGCATTTTCTTTGGTTTTGCCGCATGATATCCTCCAATAGATTGGTGATAAAAAGACGTTCTTGCACTATTCATATTTCCATCCACATCAAAAACTCTAAAATGAGTGGTGTCCTCTAATATAATGGCATCCGCTTCAGTAGGTTCACCAAAAGGTCGTTCAATTTGACTTTTCGAAACAAAATCGTCTGCTTTTACATAGTTTTTGGCAACTACAAATAAATCTAACACCATTACGAATCCAATTAATATAACTGTAGTTAAGTGAGAAAACGTTTTTTTCATATAGAAAAATAATATTCCAAATGCTACTGCTAAAAATCCTAATGAACGATAAATGGTAGACATATACATATTCGCTCTGTCTTCTTTTAAGACTTTCATAAATTCAGGACCGTATTGTTGGGCATACATTTTATCGTTTTCACATGTAAAATCAAACATACTACTTCCTAAAAACAATACAATTAAAATACCACCAACAATCCCTGCTGAATATAATAAAGGTTTTTTTCGCTCAGCTTCATCAGCGTTTAAAAATGCCGACAATCCTAAAATAGCTAACACAGGCATACATAATTCTAAAATCACTTGAATGGAAGAAACGGCTCTAAATTTATTATACATTGGCATATAATCAATAAAGAAGTCTGTAACTACAGAAAGATTTTTACCGTATGAAAGCAATAAGGATAGCACAACTGCTCCAGCTAAAGCGTACTTTATTCTTCTTTTCTCAAGAAACAAAGCCAAAACTGCTAAGAAAAAAACTACAATTCCAATGTAAGCTGGTGCCGCAACAATTGGTTGATTTCCCCAATACGTTGGCATATGTTTTACTAAATCTCTTGCTTCCGTTTCAGGAACATTTTGTCCTACAATAAATTGATACATAGAAGAAGTATCTCCCAAATCTTCAGCGTTTGATCCACCAAATAACTTAGGGGCAATTAAGTTTAAACTTTCAGCCACGCCGTAACTATATTGCGTAATAAAGTCGTAACTCATCGCATTCGTATCCGTTTTCTTTTTGACGTTATAATCAAA
>JBIPOM010000167.1:0-4611 GCA_044379175.1 Flavobacterium sp.
ATGGTTGTTTTGATTGGCATTCTTCTGTACATGGTCATTGGAGTTTAGTATATTTGTTAAATAATTTCCCTGAAATAAAAAACAAAGAAATTATTATTGAAAAATTAAAGTTAAATCTTTCCAAAGATAATATACAAAAAGAAATTGATTACTTTTCTAAGTCTCATGAAAAATCATATGAGAGAACATACGGATGGAATTGGCTTTTAAAACTTCAGTTAGAATTAGAAAAATCTAAATTAAATTCCACACTTGAATTGGCAAATAATGTAAAGCCTTTATCTAATTTAATTATTCAACGGTATATCGAATTTATGCCAAAACTTTTATATCCTGTTCGTGTGGGCACACATAATAATACAGCTTTTGGGTTATCTAACGCATGGGATTATGCTGTTTTTTCTAATAACATAGAATTGCAAAATTGTATAAAAACACATGCGATTAGACTCTTTAAAACTGATGAAAATTGCCCTTTTGAATGGGAACCAAGCGGAACTGATTTTCTTTCACCTTGTATGGAAGAATTGGGATTAATGCAGCGTATTTTACCAAAACAAGAGTTTTTGACTTGGTTAAAAAAATTCGCGCCAAAGTTATTTTCTAAAAATTGGAATTGGGAAACGGCTAAAGTATCTGATAGAACAGATGGTCATTTGGTGCATTTAGACGGCTTAAATTTTAGTAGGGCTTGGAATATGTATGCTTTAGCAAAGGCCTACCCAAAACTTTTTTCACATTTAATTCCAATTGCAAATCAGCACTTTAGTTTTTCATTGCCCTCGGTAGTGGATGGAAATTATGAAGGGGAACATTGGTTAGCTTCTTTTGCATTACGAGCTTTTGAAGAAAAAAAATAAATCTTTTAGTACATTTGTAAAATAAAATAAATAAATGCCTCGCGAACTACTTATTCAAGTTTCTCCAGAAATGGCGAATAACGAACAAATGTTATATCAATATGTTTCTAAATTGGTGCATACTTCTGTATCCGATTTACAAAAAATTGTGATACTTAAACGTTCTATCGATGCGCGTCAAAAAGTCATTAAATTCAATTTAAAACTAAATATCTATTTTAAAGATGAGGTGTTTACTGAATCTAAAATAGAACTGCCAAATTATCCAAACATAACCAATAAACAAGAAGTTATAGTTGTTGGCGCAGGTCCTGCTGGATTATTTGCCGCTTTGCAATTAATCGAATTAGGTTTAAAACCAATAGTTTTAGAACGCGGAAAAGAGGTTCGAGGCAGACGTAGAGATTTAAAAGCTATAAATCTTGACGGTATTGTAAATGCCGATTCCAATTATTGTTTTGGAGAAGGCGGCGCAGGAACGTATTCCGATGGAAAATTATACACACGTTCCAAAAAACGCGGTGATGTAGATAGAATTTTACAATTATTAGTAGCATTTGGTGCAACCGAAGAAATTTTAGTAGAAGCACATCCACACATCGGAACAAATAAATTACCTCAAATTATTCAAGATATTCGAGAGAAAATTATCGAATGTGGCGGACAAGTTTTGTTTGAAACTCGAGTTACAGATATTTTAGTTAAAAATAATGAAGTAGACGGAATTGTAACTCAAAAAGGAGAAACGATTCATTCCAATAAAATAATTTTAGCAACAGGACATTCGGCTCGTGATATTTTTGAATTGCTTCATAAAAAAGATATTTTCATCGAAGCAAAACCATTTGCATTAGGTGTTCGTGCAGAACATCCACAAGCGTTAATTGATAGTATCCAATATTCTTGCGATTATCGAGGCGAATTTTTACCACCATCGCCATATTCAATTGTAAAACAAGTAAATGGTCGCGGGATGTATTCATTTTGTATGTGTCCAGGTGGCGTAATTGCTCCTTGTGCAACTGCTGATGGCGAAGTAGTTACAAACGGTTGGAGTCCAAGTAAACGAGATCAAGCAACTGCCAATTCTGGAATTGTAGTCGAATTGCGTTTAGAAGATTTTAAACCTTTTGAAAAATTTGGACCTTTAGCAGGAATGGAATTTCAAAAAGCAATTGAACAAAAAGCTTGGCATTTGGCGGGAAAAACACAAAAAGTTCCCGCACAAAGAATGATTGATTTTACACAAACAAAAGTTTCGGCAGCCATTCCGAAAACCTCATATGTTCCCGGTACAACATCTGTAGAATTAGGCGAAGTTTTTCCGACATTTTTAACACAAACGCTGCGTGAAGGTTTTTCTGCATTTGGAAAAGCTATGCACGGTTATTTAACAAACGATGCCATTTTACACGCACCAGAAAGTAGAACATCCTCACCAGTTCGTATTCCAAGAGATAACTTTACATTAGAACACGTTCAAATTAAAGGATTATATCCTTGCGGAGAAGGCGCTGGTTACGCAGGTGGAATTATTTCTGCTGCTATTGATGGCGAAAAATGTGCGTTGAAAATTGCAGCAGCATTAGGCAATTAATATTTTAATCTGCGTTTTAATCCATACACATTATATTGCTAATTAAAAATCTGCAAAATCTGTGTACCAATGAAAATAAAGAAATGACATTAAAAGGACAAAATATTCATTTACGAGCTCTCGAACCGGAAGATTTAGATTTTCTATACGAAATAGAAAACAACGAATCGATTTGGGAAGTGAGCAATACACAAACACCATATAGTAAATGGGTGTTGAAGCATTATTTAGAAAATGCACATTTGGATATTTATGGAGCAAAACAATTGCGATTGGTAATTGTTTTTTCAGAAACCAATGAAAAAGTTGGATGCATTGATTTATTTGATTTTGATGCGAAAAATAGTCGTGCTGGAATTGGAATAATAATTTCGGAAAACTTTAGAAATCAAGGTATTGGAAAAGAAACGTTAACATTACTTACAAATTATGCTTTCACACATTTAAATTTACATCAATTATTTGCAAATATTACTGTAAATAATGAAGCTAGTTTACAGCTTTTTACTAATTTTGGGTTTCAAAAAGTAGGTATAAAAAAAGACTGGAACAATATAAAAGGTACTTTTATAGATGAAGCGCTTTTTCAATTAATTAACGTAAAATAAAAATTTTGGAAGCAAAAAAATTATTCTTTAGAATCATTAGTATCGGAGCTGCAATAATAATAATTAGTGGCGGATACGTAATTAATAAAGCATTTACTGGTAACACAAAGTTTGAAGAAGAGGAAGTATTTGTATATGTGCCAACGGATTCAAAATATGAAGATGTAAAGAAAATCTTAGCTCCTTATATTGAAAATCAATCTAAAATTGATTGGGTCGCTTCAAAAAGAAACTATGATTCAAATGTAAAACCAGGAAAATTTTTACTTAAAAAAGGAATGAGCAGTTTTAGTATTGTTCGTGCGTTACGATTAAATACTCCTGTAAAATTGGCCTTCAATAATCAAGAAAAAGTACAAGATTTATTTGTTCGTATTGCTTCACAAATTGAACCAGATACAACAAAATTGAAAGAAATTTTCACAAATGATACTTTTTTACAAGAAAACGGTTTGAATAAAGATAATGTAATGTCGTTTTTTATTCCAAATAGCTACGAATTTTATTGGAATATTTCTCCTGAAGAATTTTCAGAGAAACTTACAAAAGAATACAAAAGATTTTGGAATGATGGTAGATTAGCGAAAGCGAAAGCCTTAAATTTAACACCAGCCCAAGTATATACTTTAGCTTCAATTGTTCACAAAGAAACTGCAAAAGCAGATGAAAGACCAAAAGTAGCAGGCGTATATTTAAACCGATTAAACAAAAATATGCCATTACAAGCCGATCCAACCGTAATTTTTGCTTTAAAACAAAAATCAAATGATTGGAATTTAGTGGTAAAACGTGTAATGCACAACGATTTAATTGTAAATTCTCCATACAATACATATAAAAATACGGGTTTGCCACCAGGACCTATTTTTATGCCAGATGTTTCGGCAATTGATGCAGTTTTAAATCCAGAAAAACACAATTACTTATATTTCTGTGCTAGTGTAGAAAAATTTGGTTATCACGAATTTGCTACGGATTATGATGCACATTTAAAAGTGGCTGCAAAATATGCAGATTGGGTAAAAAAGCAGAATTATAAAAGATAATTTTTAGTGTAAATTAGAAAAAGGTGTAGAATGTACAATTTTATACCTTTTTTTATTTTCCTTACTTTCTTTTTTTATCTTTATCAAAACTATACTTTATATGGAAAATAAAACTGAATTTAAAAAAGAATTGGGATTGTTAAATGCAACTAGTTTAGTGGCGGGTTCAATGATAGGTTCTGGAATATTTATTGTAACCTCAATAATGGCAAGAGATATTGGTGGTGCGGGTTGGATTTTATTAGCTTGGATTTTAACTGGATTTTTAACGCTTGCCGCAGCTTTAAGTTATGGCGAATTAGCAGGTATGATGCCAAAAGCTGGTGGGCAATATGTATATATTCAGCGTGCGTATGGCAAAATGATGTCGTTTTTATACGGATGGACTGTTTTTACAGTGGTTCAGACTGGAGTAATTGCAGCAGTGGCAGTTGCTTTTGCTAAATATACCGCTATTTTCTTCCCTGTTCTAAGTGATACATTGCTTGAAATTGGTACTT
>JBIPOM010000037.1:0-16450 GCA_044379175.1 Flavobacterium sp.
ATGCGTCAAATGTCGGCTGGACAATTTCCTATGCCAATGGTTTTTCGTGGACCAACAGCATCTGCAGGACAATTAGGAGCAACACACTCACAAGCTTTTGAAAATTGGTTCGCCAACACACCAGGTTTAAAAGTAGTCGTACCAAGTACCGTTTATGATGCAAAAGGATTGTTGAAAGCTGCCATTCGTGATAACGACCCGGTTATTTTCATGGAGTCAGAACAAATGTATGGAGATAAAGGAGAAGTTCCTGAGGGTGATTATATTATTCCCCTTGGTGTAGCAGATATCAAACGTGAAGGAACTGATGTAACTATCGTATCTTTTGGTAAAATCATAAAAGAAGCATTTATAGCAGCTGAAGAATTGGCAAAAGAAGGGATTTCATGCGAAATTATCGATTTAAGAACCGTTCGTCCAATGGATTATGACTGTATTATTAATTCAGTTAAAAAAACAAATAGATTAGTTGTTTTAGAAGAAGCATGGCCATTTGCTTCAGTAGCTTCAGAAATAACTTACATGGTACAAGAACGTGCTTTTGATTATCTAGATGCGCCGATTCAACGTATTACAACAGCTGATACACCTGCACCATATGCACCTACTTTATTAAAAGAATGGCTACCTAACAGCAATGATGTAATTAAAGCTGTAAAAAAAGTAATGTATAAATAAAAAGGACGTAAATTGAGTTATTCATTCAATTTAATTTTACAATAAAATCTAAAGGATTCAATTTGTCTAATCCCCTAAAATAAAGTATATTTGAATCCCGATTTAATCGGGATTTTTTTATAAATACCACAATGAAAAACCTATACTTTTTTTTTATATTCTTGACTACTTTAGTTTTTTCTCAAACAAAAGTAAGTGGTATTGTTTTAGATGACTCAAAACAACCTATAGCATATGCAACTGTAGCATTTAAAAATTCGGCAGAAGGTATAATTGCAGACGAAAATGGAAAATTTTACCTAGAATCAAAAAAAACGTATACTACAATAGTAGCATCATTTGTTGGATATAAAGACAAGGAAATATCCCTTTCTGGCACTTTTAATTATGATTTAAAAATTGTTTTAGAAAATGCAAATGAAATTGCCGAAGTGAAAGTTTATGGCGGAAAAACTTCAAAAAAAAACAATCCTGCTATTGATATTCTTAGAAAAATTTGGGAAAGAAAAAAGAAAAACGGATTGCGTCAATTTAATCAATATCAATTTGATATGTATGAAAAAATTGAATTTGACATCAACTCGATAGATAGTACATTTATGAAAAATAAAATCTTCAAAAATGTAGACTTTATTTTTAAACATATAGATACCTCAGCCGTTACAGGTAAAAATTTTCTTCCAATTTTTATTAATGAAACCAAAAGTAAAGTTTATGGTGACAATATAAAAAATAAAACAAAAAATGTTTTAGAAGCTAATAAATACTCAGGCTTTGGTAATGCTAATAATGATGGAGTTAATGCTTTCCTAAAAGACTTGTATGCTGAATATGATATTTACAACAATTACCTCAAATTTTTCGATAAGGATTTTGTAAGTCCGTTATCAAAAACTGGAATTCAAGTTTACAACTATGTATTAACAGATAGTGCTTACATTGACAAAAAGTGGTGTTACAATATTGTATACTATCCACGAAGAAAAAATGAACTTACATTTAAAGGTGATTTTTGGGTAAACGATTCCACTTTTGCAATAAAAAGCATTAACTTGGAAGCTAGCAAAAGTGCTAACATTAATTGGGTTCGAGATATATATATTGAACAAGAATTTGATGTACTTAACGATTCGGTATTTTTATTGAAACGAGATCATATGATGACTGATTTTGCGCTAACCAAAAAAGAAGGTTCAAATGGCATGTATGGAAAACGAACAACAATGTTCAAAGATCACAAATTTAACCAAGAAAAAGAAGATAAATTTTACCGTGAAGAAGTAAACACATTTAACAAGGAAGCCTATGCAAAATCAGAGGAATATTGGGAAGAAAATCGGTTTGAAAGTTTAAATTCAAACGAAAAAGGAATATATGAAATGCTCGACACGTTAAAGACGGTACCTAAAATTAAACGTTTCTACAATGTAGTATCGATTCTGGGAAGTGGCTACATTCAAGTTGGAAAGTTTGATATTGGACCCGTTTTTTCAACTTTTGGATTTAATGATGTAGAAGGACAACGCATTAGGTTAGGTGGTAGAACTTATTTTGGACCAAACGATTTATGGCGTATACAAGGTTATACCGCGTTTGGATTTAAAGATAACAAAACCAAATATGGCATAAATGCTCGAGTTATGCTAGATAAAAAAAATCGCTTCATTGTATCCTTTGGAAACCGAAGAGATGTAGAACAAATCGGGGTAAGTTTAACTACTTCTAATGATGTTTTAGGTAGAAGTTTTGCCTCTTCTTCCTTTTTTTCAAGCGGGATAAACAACAAATTAACTAATGTAAATTTAACCAACATTGGATTTGAAATAGAACCATTAAAAAATGTCGTTTTCGAAAGTAGTTTTTCTTACAGAACGCTCTCGTCAGCATCTCCAGAATTTAAACTGGATTATTTTACAGATAACACTTTTAGCAAAACATCTAATAAAATAACCCAATCTGAAGTAAATTTGTTAATTAATTATACACCAAATCGAAAAATGATTGGTTACGGTGTTGACAGAATGGAAGTAGATTTAAATTATCCTAGACTTTTCTTGAGTTATTCCCAAGGCTTAAAAGGTGTTTTAAATAGTGATTTTACTTATTCTAAATTGCAATTTTTTTACCGGCAACCAGTACTTATTGGTGGTTTTGGAAGATTATTTACTACATTAGAAGTGGGGAAAACATTTGGCAAAGTACCACTTTCATTATTAGGTATTATACCTGGAAATCAATCTTTTTTTATTATTGATAATACCTATAATTTATTAAATTATTACGATTTTGTGGCAGACCAATATACTTCACTTCATTTGGAACATAATTTCAATGGAAAATTATTCTCCAGAATACCTGTTCTTAGAAAGTTAAATTGGAGAGAAATTATTGGCGTAAAAGCCGTTTATGGATCTGTCTCAGAGGAAAATATAGCCATTAATGCTTCGGGACAAATTTATCAAGCACCAGTTGACGGTTATTTCGAATATTCTGCAGGAATAGGTAATATTTTTAAAGTAATGCGAGTGGATGCTTCATGGCGAGGTAGCTATTTTGATATTCCTGATGCGCGAAAATTCACAATTCGAGTAGGATTTGGGTTTTATTTTTAAAATATAATTTAAAAACAATTTCATTGATAATTTTAAAAACATTAATATTTCATAATTTTTTTAATGTATTTTTATAGTTAATGTATTTTTGATATTGTAAAATCTATAATATAAGAAATCGTATGCTAACTATATTCTAAAGTATAACTTTAAACTACCTTTGCCTTGGAAAAAAAATAAAAATGACAGCAGATAGAATATCTACATTTGATGTTTTGGTTGAAATTCCCAGAGGAAGCCGAAACAAATATGAATATGATTTTGATTTAAAAAGAATGCGCTTTGATAGAATGTTATTCTCGTCAATGATGTATCCAGCAGATTACGGATTTATTCCTGAAACTTTAGCTTTGGACGGCGACCCACTTGATGTATTAGTTTTAGTAACCAAGCCCACATTTCCAGGATGCGTTATTGAAGTAAAACCTATTGGTGTTTTTCACATGGCAGACGATAAAGGACCTGATGAAAAAATTATTTGCGTACCTGTTTCTGATCCAATTTGGAATTCATTAAACGATTTAAGCGACGTAAACCGACACTTAGTAAAAGAAATTGAACACTTTTTTCAAGTATATAAAGACTTGGAAAACAAAATAGTAGATGTAGAAGGCTGGGGAGATGTAAATGAAGCCCGTGCAATTATAAAAGAATGCACCGAACGATTTGAAGCAATTGAAAATAAACCTGCAGGATTATTTAGTATAAAATAAAAAAATTAAACAATTTTTATTAAAAAAGGCAATTATCATTAGAATAATTGCCTTTTTTGTTTATTTTTGCTCGATTAAATTAAAATTAACTATTTACAAAAAACTATGAATAATTTTATGATTTACTTGCCAATTGTTATGGCAATTATTGGTTTGCTTTTTATGGCAATGAAACGTGCATGGGTATTAAAACAAGATGCCGGTGACGGTAAAATGAAAGAAATTTCAGATTACATCTATGAAGGAGCATTGGCTTTTCTTAAAGCCGAATATAGATTATTGACTTTCTTCGTTATTGGTGCTAGTGCAGTTTTGGCGGGAATTTCATTTATAGTTCCTACAACACATATATTAATAGTAGTTGCCTTTATATTTGGTGCTTTCTTTTCAGCATTAGCAGGAAATATGGGTATGAAAATTGCTACAAAAACTAATGTTAGAACTACGCAAGCGGCTCGTACAAGTTTACCACAAGCATTGAAAGTATCTTTCGGTGGTGGTACGGTAATGGGATTAGGTGTTGCTGGTTTAGCAGTATTAGGTTTAACCGCTTTCTTTATTATTTTCTTCCAATTTTTTATGGGAGGAGTTTGGGGTGTTGACGGAACAGATAAAATGACTATTGTTCTGGAAACATTAGCAGGCTTCTCTTTAGGAGCTGAATCTATTGCATTATTTGCTCGTGTTGGTGGTGGTATTTATACCAAAGCTGCCGATGTAGGTGCGGATTTAGTAGGAAAAGTTGAAGCTGGAATTCCAGAAGATGACCCAAGAAACCCAGCTACAATTGCTGATAACGTGGGTGATAACGTAGGAGACGTAGCAGGTATGGGTGCCGATTTATTCGGATCTTATGTAGCAACGGTTTTAGCAGCTATGGTTTTAGGAAATTATGTAATTAAAGATATGGGTGGTAAAATTGAGGATGCTTTTGGCGGAATCGGACCAATTTTATTACCAATGGCTATTGCTGGTTTTGGAATTTTATTTTCTATCATCGGAACGATGTTAGTTAAAATTTCAAGCGATGACGCTAAAGAAGCACAAGTACAAAAAGCATTAAATATTGGAAACTGGGTTTCTATATTATTGACTTTAGTAGCATGTTACTTTTTGGTAGATTTTATGTTACCAACCACAATGAAAATGGAATTCTATGGAGAAGGATTGAAAGATATTTCTTCTATGCGTGTTTTCTATGCTACAATTGTAGGATTAATAGTTGGTGGTGCTATTTCATCAGTAACAGAATATTATACAGGATTAGGAACAAAACCAGTATTGGCAATTGTTCAAAAATCATCAACAGGTGCAGGAACAAATGTAATTGCTGGTTTAGCTACTGGTATGATTTCAACTTTCCCAACTGTAATTTTATTTGCTGCGGCAATTTGGGCTTCGTATGCTTTTGCAGGATTCTATGGTGTGGCTTTAGCGGCTTCTGCCATGATGGCTACAACAGCTATGCAATTAGCAATTGATGCTTTCGGACCAATTTCTGATAATGCAGGTGGTATTGCCGAAATGAGTGAATTACCAAAAGAAGTACGTACACGTACCGATATTTTAGATTCAGTAGGAAATACAACTGCTGCAACTGGAAAAGGTTTCGCAATTGCTTCTGCAGCGTTAACTTCATTAGCATTATTTGCTGCTTATGTAACATTTACAGGGATTGATGGTATTAATATTTTTAAAGCTCCTGTTTTAGCAATGTTATTTATTGGTGGTATGATTCCAGTAGTATTCTCTGCATTAGCAATGAATTCTGTAGGAAAAGCAGCAATGGATATGGTGTACGAAGTACGTCGTCAGTTTAAAGAAATTCCAGGAATTATGGAAGGAACTGGTAAACCAGAATATGGTAAATGTGTGGAAATTTCAACTAAAGCCGCTTTACGCGAAATGATGTTACCAGGTATTTTAACTATCGGTTTTCCTATAGCAATTGTACTTTTAGGAAAATTAGTTTATGCTGATAACAACCAATTAATCGCAGAAATGTTGGGTGGTTATATGGCTGGAGTTACCGTTTCAGGTGTACTTTGGGCAGTATTCCAAAACAACGCAGGTGGTGCTTGGGATAATGCTAAAAAATCTTTTGAAGCAGGTGTAGAAATTAATGGAGAAATGACATTTAAAGGTTCAGATGCGCACAAAGCAGCAGTAACTGGAGATACTGTTGGAGATCCATTTAAAGATACTTCTGGTCCTTCAATGAATATCTTAATCAAATTAACCTGTTTAATTGGATTGGTTATCGCTCCTATTTTAGGAGGTCATTCTGAAGGTACTAAAAAAGAAATGAAATACACAATTATCAAAATGAATGATGATGGTACTTCAGAAATGGGAAAATGCGACATGACAAAATGCGCAACAATGACTAAAGATGAATGTGCAAAAATGTGTGATTCTTTAGGATGTTCAGCAGAAGAAAAAGAAGTATGCATGTCTCATTATGATGCTAATGGTAAATTCGTTGCAAAAGAAGGAGAAAAATTATGCTGTTCTAAAGACGCTGATAAAAAAGTTAAAGTAGAAATTACAAATAATAATGGAAAAGCAAAAGCCACTGTAACTACAACAGCAGATGGAAAATCTGAAACGCAAACTTTTGAAGGTTCGCTAGAAGAAGTAAAAGCTAAAGTAGAAGGATTGAAATAGTTTTTTTTAAAAACATTTATAATGAAAGCCTCAGAAATGAGGCTTTTTTTTATACAATTATTTTGTATATTTATCCTGAACATAAATAAGTAATTATGAAAACAACCTATACGTTTCTATTATTTTTATTAATCTCGTTGAGTTTTTCTCAAAACAATATTGCATTTATACCAAAAACACAAAACACTTTAGTAGGAAAAGGTAGTTTTTATATTAACACAAAAACGTATATTCAAGCTGATCATAATTCATTTGAAGCTAGTTATTTAAAAGAAGCAATTCAAATTCAAACAGGATTACATCTAAAAATAACTTCCAAAAATAATTCTAAAAGTATTCAATTAATAATTCAGTTACCAAATTCTATAAATTTCAACAAGGAGCAATATGAAATAGTAGTATCTGATTCGAAAATAATTATTTCAGCACCTACTAGTCAAGGGCTTTTTTATGGTATCCAAACATTATTGCAAATGGTACCGTTTGAACAGAAAAACGAAATTGCGATTCCTTGTATACAAATTTCAGATGCCCCAAAATATGCTTGGCGTGGGATGCATCTTGATGTTTGCAGACACTACTTCCCTATTACCTTTATCAAAAAATACATTGATTATTTAGCGCATTATAAAATGAACACTTTTCATTGGCATTTAACAGAAGACCAAGGTTGGCGAATTGAAATTAAGAAATATCCAAAACTAACAGAAATTGGCTCGTGGCGAAATGGTTCGATGGTAGGGCGTTATGATGACCAAAAAATTGATGATATAAAATATGGTGGTTTTTACACGCAAGAAGAAATTAAAGAAGTAGTTGCTTACGCTTCACAAAGACACATTACAATTATACCAGAAATCGAAATGCCCGGACATTCACTTGCGGCACTTGCAGCTTATCCAGAATTATCTTGTACAGGTGGCCCTTTTGAAGTGGGTAAAAAATGGGGTGTTTTTGATGATGTGTATTGCCCAAAAGAAGAAACCTTTACGTTTTTAGAAAATGTGCTTTCTGAAGTAATGGCTTTATTTCCTTCCGAATACATTCATATTGGTGGTGATGAATGCCCAAAAACACGATGGAAAAGTTGTGCGCATTGCCAAAAAATTATAAAAGAAAAAGGATTGAAAGACGAACACGAATTACAAAGTTATTTTATTCAACGCATTGAAAAATTTGTCAATAGTAAAGGTCGAAAAATTATTGGTTGGGATGAAATTCTGGAAGGCGGTTTAGCTCCGAACGCTGCCGTTATGAGTTGGCGCGGAACTGAAGGCGGAATTGCTGCAGCCAAGCAAAAACATTATGTAGTAATGACACCTGGTTCGCATTGCTATTTTGATCATTATCAAGGAAAACCAGAAAACGAACCTTTAGCCATTGGTGGTTTTACTTCTTTAGAAAAAGTATATAATTTTAATCCAATGCCTGAAGAACTTAATGCAGAAGAAAGAAAATATATTTTAGGTGCGCAAGCCAATGTTTGGACAGAATATATTCTTACTCCAGAACAGGTTGAATATATGATTATGCCAAGAATGTCTGCGCTTGCCGAAGTTTTATGGGGAACCGCAAATCCAGAAAATTTTATTGATTTTAAAACCCGTTTACAAGCACAAGAAATTTGGCTTAAAAACAACAATATCAAGTATAGAAAAACCTCATTTACAGAATAAATAGGATGACAAATAGAAGAAATTTTTTAAAGAAAACCGCTTTAGCCACTGCTGGATTTACGTTTACAAGTTTTAAAAATACGACTGAAACTACTGAAAATAAAGTGGCGTTAAATACGGTTCAAAAACCAATAGTACTTTCCACATGGCGATTCGGAATAGAAGCCAATGCCGCCGCTTGGGAAATATTAAGTAAAAATGGCCGTGCTTTGGATGCCGTAGAAGCGGGCGTAAAAATTCCAGAAGGCGATCCAAATGAACGCAGCGTAGGCTATGGTGGTCGACCTGATAGAGATGGAAAAGTAACCCTTGATGCCTGCATTATGGACGAATTTTCGAATATTGGCTCGGTTGCTTGTTTAGAACACATCAAACATCCTATTTCTGTCGCCAGAGCCGTGATGGAAAAAACACCACACGTAATGTTGGTAGGAAAAGGAGCGTTACAATTTGCACTTTCACAAGGTTTCAAAAAAGAAAATTTATTAGTTGAAGATTCTGAAAAAGAATGGAAAGAATGGCTAAAAACCAGTCAATACAAACCCATTGCTAATGTAGAAAACCACGACACTATTGGAATGATTGCTTTAGATGCAAACGGTAATTTATCAGGTGCATGCACTACAAGTGGCATGGCATTTAAAATGCACGGTCGAGTTGGCGATTCTCCTATTATTGGTGCTGGATTGTATGTTGATAATGAAATTGGAGCGGCCACAGCTACAGGTCACGGCGAAGAAGTTATTCGGATTACAGGATGCCATTTGGTGGTGGAATTAATGCGACAAGGTTTGTCTCCTCAAAAAGCTTGTGAAGAAGCGGTTATGCGAATTGTAAAACTAACTAAAAATCGAGGTAAAGAATTAAAAGACATTCAAGTTGGATTTATTGCCCTGAATAAAAAAGGAGAATATGGTTCCTATTGTATACAAGGTGGTTTCAATTATGCCGTTTATAATGCAACTGGAAATAAATTAATAGATGCTAATTACTTTTTGAAATAATTTTTAGCCACGGATTAAAGGATTTTAAGGATTATTTAATCCGTGAGAATTTATGTAATCCGTGGCTAATATTCATAATTTATGTTCCAAAATAAAAAAATAGAAATCGCTTGTTTCAATATCGAATCAGCAATACTATCTCAAAAAGCGGGTGCTGATAGAGTAGAATTATGTGCTAATATTTCGGTTGGTGGAACTACTCCATTAATTGAAATGATTCAACAAACTCGAAAAAATATAACAATCGATTTATTTGTGATGATTCGGCCAAAAGGAGGAAATTTTGTTTACTCAGAAGCCGAATTTGAACAAATGAAATCGGAAATCGAAACTATCAAAGAACTTGGCGTTAACGGATTTGTATTTGGGATTTTGAATGAAGACAATACTATTTATGTTAAACAAAATAGTGCATTAGTGGAATTAGCAAAACCTTTTCCGTGTACATTTCATCGTGCTTTTGATAGCGTTTCTAATTATGAACAAGCTTTGGAAGATGTTATTGCTTGCGGATTTTCAACACTATTAACTTCAGGCACATTTTCTAATGTTACAGAAGGAAAAGAAGTCTTGAAAAAATTAGTTGAACAAGCAAAAAATCGCATCGAAATTATGCCAGGTGGCGGATTGCGTTCGATGAATATTTCAGAATTGAATCAAATCGTAAATGCAAATTGGTACCATTCATCCGCTATAACCGATGGAACTGAAATTGCAAATCCAGAGGAAATTGTTCAGTTAAAAAACAAACTAAAACCTTAAATGAACTTATATGCCTTATATGTTTAAAAAATTAAATTCAGATCGTTTATTAAAAGAGGTTCCACGCGGTATGTCAAGTTTGGTAAAAAATTTATATAACCTTTTTTAATACTGACGTTTTCACTCTCAAAACTAATATGTCTTTTATGTTAAAAAAAATATTCTTATTTATGATTATAGTTTGCTGTTCGGTTTCAGCACAGACTTCCTATCGTAATTTGTCATCTGAAGATTGGACATTCAACAGACAAACCGAAACAAAAAAACACAAGGCAACCATCCCTGGAACCGTACATTCCGATTTATTCGAAAATCAATTAATTCCAGATCCGTTTTTTGGAAATAATGAAAAAGAATTGCAATGGATTGAAAATGAGAATTGGGTATACGAATCCACTTTTTCATTATCTAATAAAGAAATTTCCAATGAAAATATCGAATTAGAATTTGATGGATTAGACACTTATGCTACAGTTTATGTTAACGGAAGAATGGTTTTAGAGGCGGATAACATGTTTCGAAAATGGACGGTTGATGCAAAAAAACACTTAAAAAAAGGAAAAAATCATTTAAAAATTATATTCCAATCGGCAGTTCAAAAAGGAAAAGAAGAAGCTGCAAAATTATCGTATATCTTACCTGAAAAAGAACGTGTTTTTGTAAGAAAAGCACAATATCAGTTCGGTTGGGATTGGGGACCACGTTTTGTAACCGCTGGTATATGGAAAAAAGTGCAATTGAAACTTTGGAATAATGCCACATTTGAGGTTGCTAAACACGAACAAGTTTATGTTTCTGAAAAACTCGCTAAACTGAATTTTATATTACAAATTAAATCTCAAAAAGATCAAGAAATTAAAATATTTCACAATGAAAAATACTATTATTTTTATTTAATTAAAGGTAAAAACGAACTTAAAATCCCAGTATCAATTGAAAATCCTAAACTATGGTGGTGCAACGGATTGGGCGATCCTTATCAGTTTTTATTTCAATTTGAAATTGTTTACAATGATACAATTATTGATTATAATGCGGTAAAAGTTGGCATTAGAAAAATCGAGTTAATTCAAGATAAAGATGAATTTGGAACAAGTTTTTATTTCAAATTAAATGGCAAACCTGTTTTTATGAAAGGTGCAAATTATATTCCGCCAGATAGTTTTATCCCTAAAAAATCGAGTTCAAGTTATCACGAGACAATTCAAAACGCCAGAAAAGCAAATATGAATATGCTTCGCGTTTGGGGTGGTGGCGTATATGCCGATGACGAATTTTACAATGCTTGTGATGCCAACGGTATTTTAGTTTGGCAAGATTTTATGTTTGCTTGCGCAATGTATCCGGGTGATGAGAAATTTTTAGAAAATGTAAAACAAGAAGTGATTGATAATGTAAATAGACTTCAAAATCATCCAAGTATTGCGCTTTGGTGTGGCAATAACGAAAATGATGAAGGTTGGAAAAATTGGGGCTGGCAAAAACAATTTAACTATTCGTCAACCGATTCTATAAAAATTTGGAATGACTATAAGAAAATCTTTCATGAAATCATTCCACAAACATTAGAACGTCTTTTATCTAAAGAAAAAAACATCTATTGGCCTTCTTCACCTTCTATTGGCTGGGGTAGAAAAGAAAGTCTAACACAAGGCGATTCGCATTATTGGGGGGTTTGGTGGGGCAAAGAACCTTTCGAAAAGTACAAACAAAAAGTGGGACGATTTATGAGTGAATATGGTTTTCAAGGAATGCCAAATTTAGAAACGTTGCAAAAAGTAATGTCTAAAGAAGATCTTAAATTTAGTTCAGATGCGTTTAAAAATCATCAAAAACATCCTACTGGTTTTGAAACTATAAATGAATATATGTTTCGAGATTACGAAATACCAACTACCATAGAAAAATACAATTATGTTTCGCAATTACTTCAAGCTCATGGAATGAAAATTGCTATTGAAGCGCATCGATTAGCAAAACCCTACTGTATGGGGTCTTTATATTGGCAACTTAACGATTGCTGGCCTGTAACTTCTTGGAGTACTTTAGATTATTATGGAAATTGGAAAGCCGCACATTACCAAGTCAAAGAAAGTTTTGCCCCAATATTTTTAGCAGTAACAGAAAACGAAAATGGATTTTCAATAATTGGAAATAATGATAATTTGGAAGTAAAAGAAGGAGTAGTAATTATTAAATTATTTGATTTTTATGGAAAAGAACTCTGGACAGCTTCAAAAGAATGTACTTTGGATGTTGAAAAAAACACAACTTGTATGCAGATTTCATATACCGATTTACCAAAATTTATAAAAGAAAAAACAGTGTTGCAGCTAGAATTTAACAGCTATAAAAAAAAGACAATCAATTATCATTATTTTGTAAAACCAAAAGAGTTACAACTTGAAAAACCAGACATTGAAATAGAAATTGTTGGCGAAACGCTTATTGAGCTAAAAACAAATACACTTGCAAAAAATGTTTATTTACAAGCAAACGACACTTTTTTTGAAGAAAACTATTTTGATTTAATTCCCGGATTTCCAAAAATCATTAAGACTCAAAAACCTACACAAGATACTAAGGTAATGTCTTTATTTGATGTGCTGAATAAATAAAAAAAACGCCTTATTTAGGCGTTTTTATTTTTAAAATAATCCGTTTATTTCAGCATCTATTCGGTTGATGATATTTCCTAAATCTTCAGGATTGTTAACAAAATCTATATCATCTACATCAATAATTAATAATTTTCCTTTTGTATAAGTAGTGACCCAAGCTTCATAACGTTCATTTAGCCTACTTAAATAATCTATAGAAATGGAATTTTCATAATCCCTTCCACGTTTATGAATTTGTCCTACTAAATTTGGAATGGAACTTCTTAAATAAATAAGTAAATCTGGCGCTCCCACTAAACCTTCCATCAAATCAAATAACAATTTATAATTGGTATAATCTCTATTTGACATTAAACCCATTGCGTGTAAATTTGGTGCGAAAATAAAAGCATCTTCATAAATGGTTCTATCTTGAATGGTTTTTTTTCCAGATTTTCTAATCTCTAAAATCTGACGAAAGCGACTGTTTAAAAAATAAATTTGTAAATTAAAACTCCAACGTTCCATAGAATGATAGAAATCATCCAAATACGGGTTGTCATCTACATCTTCAAAATGGGCTTCCCATTTGAAATGCTTTGATAATAATCTAGTTAATGAGGTTTTTCCTGCGCCAATATTTCCTGCAATTGCTATATGCATATTTTATTTTTTTATTTTGTATGTATTTAATTGTTTGTTTGTAAAAATAGAAAAAAATCCATCTGAATAACTAAAATTTTTAATCAAATTTTCTTTAATATCTATACCTCTTACTAATTGATTTTCAAATGTATAATAATAAATTTTAGTATCAAATAGATAAAAGACTTCGTGTTGATTCAAAAAAAATATTTTATGATACGGATTTAATTTACCTAATCTAGAAATTTTACCAAATTTAGAAATAGAAAAACATTCGTTTTCAGCGTCTACCCAATATAAAAAATTATAATCAGATTGAGAGTATGAAAGACTTTTGATAGGATTAGAAAGAAACTTTATTTTTTTTGTATTTAAATGATATAATCCGATTTGTTGAGTAAAACTATCATAAAACCACAATTCATTTTGTGAAGCAGGCTTTAAGAACTCACAATTTATTTCAGAAAAAATACCAGAATTAATTTCATTAAACTGTGCATCTAATAAAACAAAAGCATTGTTTTCTTTAAAAAAAACAAGTGTTTGCAACATGTTAAACGTTTCTACAATAGAAATTTTACCAAATGAATTGTTGGAATAATTTAATGTATCGGTTTTACTTACTTTATACAAATTATTGCTTTTAGAAAAATAATGACAACCCGAAAGATCATTTCCCCAAAACACATCGTAATTATATGAATTAGAAGACACGTATTCAGATGCAATATTTTGAGCTGAACAGTTGAAAATGAAAATTAGAAAAAAAAATGAAAATCGCATATTTTAATTATTAACACAAAAATAACAAATAAAGTGTAACATTTTTTAAATTTGATTGACTAAATAAAGAATACAATTCACTATTTTATGAAAAATACAATTTTAGCGATTTTAAGTTTAACGACTTTTATGGCAGCTGCACAGAAAGATTTCCAAGGAATGGCGGTATATGAATCAAAAACATCAACCACTGAATTTGCAAAAAACTTTGATGGAAACAAAGACATGACTCCAGAAATGAAAACTCAAATTATGGAAAGAATGAAAAAAATGTTTGAAAAAACATTCGTTCTTAATTTCGATAAATCGGCATCTATTTACAAAGAAGAAGAAAAACTTGATGCGCCTGGACAAGGAGGTGGCGGAAGAATGATGGCTTCTTTTATGGGCGGTGGTGGAACGTATTTTAAAAACGTTAAAGAAAAACAATACACAGTTGATAAAGAAGTATTTGGAAAAGAATTTTTAATTAAAGATTCATTACCAAATTTAAAATGGGTATTAAGCGATGAATCTAAAAAAATAGGCGATTATACTTGTTTTAAAGCTACAGCAGTTAAAGAAGCTAGTAAAACTGACTTTAGAAATTTTAGAAGAAAAAAAGAAGAGCCAAAAAAAGAAACAGAGGAAGGAAAAGTTGACGAAAAAGCCACCGAAGAGAAAAAAGAAGAAAAGAAAACCAACTTTTTTGCTGAAATAGATATGCCAAAAGAAGTAACAGTAACTGCTTGGTATTGTCCAGAAATTCCAGTAAACCAAGGTCCTGACGAATATTGGGGCTTACCAGGATTAATTATGGAAGTAAACGATGGAAAAACGGTAATTATGTGTTCGAAATTAGTACTTAATGTAAAAGAAAAAATTGAAATTAAAGCACCAACTGGTGGTGATAAAGTCTCTCAGAAAGAATATGACGATATTATGATTAAAAAAATGAAAGAAATGAGTGAAATGGGTGGCGGACCTGGATCAAGAGGTGGTATGCAAATGAGAATGTCAAGATAAAATATTAAAATATAAATTTATAGCCTCGTCCTCTACAATTAATAATTTCAACTGTAGTATCGAGGCTTAATTTTTTTCTCAATTTAGTTATAAATACATCCATACTTCTCCCGCTAAAAAAATCATCATTTCCCCAAACAGCATTTAATATTAAAGCCCTATCAAGTACTTGCCCTTTATTATTTACAAAAAACTCTAATAATACAGATTCTCTATTTGTAAGTTTATATATTTTATCGTTAAATATTAATTGTTGGGATTCTGTTTCAAATGTGTAAAGTCCGATAGAGAATTTTGTAGAATTAGTATTTTGAATTTTATTGGTTAGCGCAATTATTCGTACAATTAACTCTTCGATGCTAAACGGTTTTTTTATATAATCATTGCAGCCAATTTTAAAACCTTTAACTACATCTTCTGTTTGCGATTTAGCAGTTAAAAATAATATTGGTACGTTTTTGTTTGTTTGTCTAATTTCTTGTGCTAAAGTAAAACCATCTCTTTTTGGCATCATTACATCTAAAACAAGCGCGTCAAAATTTGATTTTTTAAAGTGTTCCAATGCTAGTTCACCATCTTCACATAAAACTACCTCAAAATTTCTGCTTTCTAAGCTTTCTTTGATTATAATTCCTAAAGATGCTTCATCTTCGGCAAGCAATATTTTTATTTTTTTAATCATTTGGCAATGCTATCCTAAAATTAGTATCATTTGTTCGAATTAAATCAATTTTACCTTTATGCATTTCGAGGATTGTTTTTGTATAATATAATCCAATGCCATATCCTTTAACATCGTGTAAATTTCCTTTTGGAATTCTATAAAATTTTTCAAAAATTTGGTTTTCATCTGCCTTTGTAATGGAATTGCCATTATCTTTAATTTCAATAATCAATAATTTTTCTGAATTAAAACAACTAACATCTATAATATCCCCACCATATTTTATTGCATTATCAATTAAATTTGATATGGCATTTTCTAAATAAAATGGATCTGCATTGTATAGCATACTATTATCTTGAAAATGAAATGAAATTGATTTATTAGAAGTAATTAAATGTTTTTCAATAATTGAATTAATAAAAGAAACCATATTAATTTGCTCTTTATTCAATTTGATTTCTTTGACATTTAGTATAGCCGTTTCCAATATTTTTTCAACCATTTTTTCTAGTTTTTGCAACTGTATAAATGATATATCAATATATTTTTTGTTCTTAACAAGGTCATTATCTGGATTAAAACTACTCATTCCTTCTAAGGCAGAACCAATAGTTGTAATTGGCGTTTTAAATTCGTGT
>JBIPOM010000168.1:0-4576 GCA_044379175.1 Flavobacterium sp.
TCAGCAATACGATCCCAAAATTTTCTTGGTTCGCGTACTGATTTTTTGTACATTTTAAAATAATTTTCTAAATCAGTAATTTTATAATAACTCATTATTAGTTTGGTTTTTTGTTTCTTAATGTAAATATAATAAATCTATTCCTACGGAAAAGAAATAATTTGCAAAATAGGTATAGTTGACTTTTGTTCGATAAACTTTTATCTAAATGAACCTATTTTCGCATTTTTAAATTCAGATCTTATTTCATCAATAATGGCTTCATCATCTATAGTAGATGGAATTTGAAAATTTTCGCCATCAGCTATATTTCGTAAAAGCTTACGTAAAATTTTACCCGATCTGGTTTTTGGAAGGCGAGGTACAATAACAACGTCACGCAAAGAAGCGACTGCACCAATTTGCTTTCGAACCAATTGAACTACTTCGTGTTGTAATTGAAAATGTTCAATATTTTCACCAAGTTTATTTACCACTAAAGCTAGAGGAACTTGACCTTTTAATTCATCATTTATTCCAATAACAGCACATTCTGCAATCGAGTGATGAGAAGAAACAATTTCTTCCATTTCTGCTGTTGAAAGTCGATGCCCCGCTACATTAATTACATCATCTACCCTACCAGTAATATAGATATAATCATCTTTATCTTTAAAACCGCCATCTCCAGAAAAATAATAACCTGGGAATTTTTCTAAATATCCTTCTTTAAATCGGGTATTTTCATTCCATAAATCCATCATCGTTCCTGGAGGCAATGGTAATTTTATTACTACAAATCCTTCTTCATTTGCAGCCAATTCTTCCCCTTCTTCATTAAAAATTTGAATATTATATCCGGTAACTGCTTTTCCTGCCGAACCTGGTTTTATAGGTAAAAACTCTACTCCCATCATATTAGCAATCATTGGCCAACCGGATTCTGTTTGCCACCAATGGTCAATTGCCGGTACTGGAATATGCGCTTGATACCATTCTAAAGTAGCCACATCACAGCGTTCACCTGCTAAAAACTGGGTTTTTAAACTTGATAAATCGTATTTTTTAATGAAGTCTCCATTTGGGTCTTCTTTTTTAATGGCTCTAATTGCGGTTGGCGCTGTAAACATCACATTTACTTTATGCTCTTCAATTACACGCCAAAACGTACTTGCATCTGGAGTACGAATAGGTTTTCCTTCAAAAATAATTGTTGTAGTTCTATTCAACAAGGGTCCGTAAACAATATAACTATGTCCTACTACCCATCCCACATCGGAAGCTGCCCAAAACACTTCATCTGGTTTGGCACCATAAATATGTTCCATTGAGTATTTAAGTGCGGTAGTATAACCTCCTGTATCTCTGACTATTCCTTTTGGTTTTCCTGTTGTTCCAGACGTATATAAAATATATAAAGGATGCGTTGCTTCTACTGTAACACAAGGTACTTCTTCTGACCCATATACTAAGGCATCATAATCAACATCGTATTTTTTAAACGGTATTCTTGCGCCTAATTTTCTGTTTAAAATAATTACCTTTTTTGGTTTGTGTGCTGCCAATTCAATTGCTTCATCTACTAAGGGTTTGTATGCAATTAATCGATCTATTTCAATTGCAGACGATGCCGTAATTACTATTTTTGGTTTGCAATCATCAATTCTTATTGCCAATTCGTGTGGTGCAAAACCTCCAAATACTACTGAGTGAATTACTCCTATTCTTGCACAAGCTAACATTGCGAAGGCAGCTTGAGGAATCATTGGCATATAAATCACCGCTGTATTTCCTTTTTTTAAGCCTAAAGACAACATACCACCCGCTAATTTAGCAACTTCTGTCTTTACTTCATTATATGTATACTTCTTAACAGTTTGGGTAACTGGCGAATCATAAATTATAGCTATATTGTCTCCAAATCCATCTTCAATGTGTTTGTCTAATGCTAAATAACAAGCGTTTAATTCTCCATCTGCAAACCAAAGAGGATACTCATTTTTATCTTTTGATAAAATTGTTGTAGGTTTTTTAAACCATTTAATTTCTTTTGCTTGTTCTGACCAAAATTTCTCAGGTGATTGAATACTATGTTTATATAAATCTTGATATGTCATTATTTCTGTTAATTTTTCCTGTTTTATTAAAGTAAAAATACTAAATTAAAACACACCAATTGAAATAATATTGCTAAATAAGTATATATTTATTTAGAACAAAAAAAACGAAAACTATGTTCGCCTTTTATTTTATGTGATTCTATTAAAGTAATTCAAACACTTGTTCTACAACTTTTTTAATAGAGAATGGCTTTGTTAAATAAGCATCAGCACCTAAAGCCATTCCTTTTTGGATATCGCTTGCTTTGTTTTTTGCTGATAAGAAAATAACTTTTGTATGCGATAAATTGCTGTCTTTTCTAATATGTTCTAAGGTAGCATAACCATCAACAAGTGGCATCATAACATCTAAAATAATAACATCCGGAAAATTTGATTTCACAATTTCTAAGGCTTCTATTCCATCACGAGCAATAAAAACTTCAAAATCATTTTTTTTGAAGGTATATTCTAATGACATTACAATATTTGGTTCGTCATCAACAATTAATATTTTTTTCATATTATATATTTTCAATAGTATTATTTTTTGGCAATGTAAAAACTATAGTTGCGCCATTGGTATTATGTTCTGCCCATATTTTACCTTTATGATATTCCATAATTTGTTTGCAAATTGCTAAGCCTAAACCGCTACCAATAGGTTTCTTAATATTTTGATTTGTAGATTGATAAAATTTATCAAAAATAATTTCAAAATCATTTGAATGAATTCCTTTTCCGTTGTCATGTACGAAAGTATAAATAAAATTATTCTTTTCCTTAATTTGAATCGAAATTAATCCTTCTTTTTCTGGACAAAATTTAATAGCATTGGATATTAAATTGGTAATTACTTGAACAATCCTATCTTCATCATAAAACGCATAAACCATTTGTTTACTTTCAATATGAATTGCAATGTGTTTATTTTTAATAAGTTGCTGTAAAGATTCAACAGATTTTTCAATAGTTTCCACTAAATTATTTTGTGAAGGGAAAATAATCTGTTTACCTGTTTCAAATTTTTCTAAATCTAAAATTTTATCAATTAATCGGTTCAACCTATCCGATTCTGAGATAATATTTTGCAAAAATTGTTTTTTTAACTCGTCTGGTATTTCATCATCATCATGTAAAATTTCACTAGCTGCCCTTATGGCTGTTATCGGCGTTCTTAATTCATGAGTTACAGTATCTAAAAACTCATCTTTTTGTACATCTTTACGTATTAAAGACGCATTGGCATCTTGGAGTTTAGCCGTTATGATTTTAAGCTCATTGGAGGTTTCTGTTAGTTTTTTATTAACAATAATATTTTCTTTCGATTCTTCTAAAATTTTTAAAACTTCAGGCAGTGTAATTTTTTCTTCTTTTACCACGCTAGAAATTAATATTCTGGCTGAAGCAGTTCCAATGTGACCCGTCAGTAAGTTTTCAGAAAATTTTATCAATCGAGCATCTGCCAATTCTACAACTTGGTCGACATTATATTTCACATTAAAAATTGTCATTGCCCGATTTGTGCGCTCTTCTCCTAAAAATCGAATTAAAACTTTTTCAATATCGTTACGATAAGCTGTTCCTTTCCAAATAAATGCATTTTCATGATTTGTACTATACTTATCAATATCAACAAACATTTCAGCATAATTACGTTCTCTATAATTTCCTTTAAAACTAACAGATACAGCAAAATATGTAATCCAATTTAACAATAAACTCCAAAATAGTGCATGTGGAATCGGGTCTAAATAATCCAAACCAAATAATTGAAATGGTTTTAGAATTTCTATATTTAAAAATCCATTTGTAATAAAAGTACTTTTAACATTTGAAGCACCAATACTATAAGGAATTAGTAATGTAAATATGCAAATAATAAAACCAAATAATATACCATAAATAGCGCCTAATCTAGAACCTCTTCTCCAAAACAAGGCCCCAAAAAAAGCAGGAGCCAATTGTGAAATAATAACAAATGCCACCAAGCCAATAGAAACCAAATTATAATTCAGACCAAAAAACCTATAAATAAAATAAGAAAGAATAATCAGTAAGAAAATACTAATTTTTCGACTATTTAAAATACTCTTACTACTTATAGCTTCAGCGTTTTTTAACTTTCCAAGTAAACCATAAGGAATAAGAATATTATTAGTTACCATAGTTGATAATCCGATAGACGAAACTACTATCATTGAAATGGCAGCAGAGAATCCTCCAAGGAAAACCAAAACAGTCAATAATTTATTATCAAATAATTGAGGAATAAGCAAGGTATATGTATCAGAATTTACATCTTGACCATCAAATAGAATATTACCACCCCAAGCAATTGGATATACAAAAATGTTAAATAATAATAAGTAAAGTGGAAATAACCAAACAGCATAATTTACATGACGTTCCCTATTGTTTTCTACCACAGAAACATGAAATTGTCTGGGTAGTAAAAAAATGGCAAACATAGAAAGCAAGCAAAGCAAAAACCAATT
>JBIPOM010000169.1:0-4562 GCA_044379175.1 Flavobacterium sp.
GCCAGGATTCGAACCTGGGACCTACTCATTAGAAGTGAGTTGCTCTATCCAGCTGAGCTACGCAACCTAAATTTTATTCATTTGACAACTAAATGTTGTCGGGGTGGCAGGATTCGAACCTGCGGCCTCCTGCTCCCAAAGCAGGCGCGATAACCGGGCTACGCTACACCCCGAAAAAAAGCGGAGAGACAGGGACTCGAACCCTGGCGACAGTCACCCGTCGACAGATTAGCAATCTGCTCCGTTACCACTCCGGCACCTCTCCTATTAATTCCGCAAAGAATTATGCTTTTTTGCGGTTGCAAATATAAGATAACAATATTTTATTTCCAATTAAAAAAAGATATAATTTTTAAATTTAAAACAAACCTTCTAAATATCAACATCATACAAAAATAAATATCAAAATCTTTAATTAAAAATTCTATATTTAGGTCATAAATAACACTATAAAAAAGCAATAATTTATTTAAAATTTGGTAAAATTTTGTTACTTTCGCAAATCTAAATTGAAATAAAATGAATAAAAAAGTTGTTATTGTATCCGCTGTTAGAACGCCAATTGGAAGTTTCATGGGCGCACTTTCTAATGTTCCTGCAACTAAATTAGGAGCAGCGGCAATCAAAGGTGCTTTAAATAAAATAAATTTAAACCCTTCTTTAATTGATGAAGTTATAATGGGTAATGTTGTTCAGGCTGGTAATGGACAAGCACCAGCGCGTCAAGCCGCCTTATTTGCTGGATTAACTAATGAAGTAATTTGCACCACTATAAATAAAGTTTGTGCTTCTGGAATGAAAGCTGTAATGCAAGGAGCTCAAGCTATTATGACAGGAGATGCACAGATTATTGTGGCAGGTGGAATGGAAAATATGAGTTTAATTCCTCATTATGCACATTTAAGAAATGGTGTGAAATTCGGACCTACGACTTTTGTTGATGGTATGCAAAAAGACGGACTTATTGATGCTTACGATGGTAATGCGATGGGGGTTTCAGCAGATTTATGTGCTACTGAACATAATATTTCTCGAGAAGAGCAAGATAATTTTGCCATACAATCTTATACACGTTCCGCTAATGCTTGGGATGCTGGTAAATTTGATGCCGAAATTGTTCCTGTTGAAGTGCCACAAAGAAAAGGAGATCCAATTATCGTTTCTAAAGACGAAGAATATACAAATGTAAAATTAGACCGTATTCCAACTTTAGCAGCGGTTTTCACTAAAGACGGAACGGTTACAGCAGCTAATGCTTCAACAATTAATGATGGAGCTGCTGCTATGGTATTAATGAGTGAAGAAAAAGCAAATGAATTAGGATTAAAACCACTAGCCTATATAAAATCATATGCCGATGCTGCACAAGAACCAAAATGGTTTACTACAGCTCCTGCAAAAGCACTACCAAAAGCATTAGACAAGGCTGGAATATCAATTTCAGATGTAGATTTTTTTGAATTTAACGAAGCTTTTTCTGTTGTAGGTTTGGCAAATGCTAAAATTTTAGGTTTAGATAATGATAAAGTTAATGTAAATGGTGGCGCTGTTTCATTAGGTCATCCATTAGGATGTTCTGGAGCCAGAATTATTGTAACATTAATAAATGTACTTGCCCAAAACAATGCAAAAATTGGTGCCGCAGCTATTTGTAATGGTGGTGGTGGTGCCTCAGCAATTGTTATTGAAAGAGCATAATAATAATATTTTTAAATTAACTATTGGTAATTGATTTTTAATTACCAATAGTTAATTATCAATTGAAACGGCATGTTTGGAATTTGTAATTTAGGAATTGTACCCATACGAAGTGAAGCCAGCGATAAAAGCGAAATGGTTTCGCAATTGCTATTTGGCGATGCTTTTAAGATAATTGAATCTACACCTAAATGGACGAAAATCCAAACGGCATTCGATACATATGAAGGCTGGATTGACAACAAACAGTATCAAAAAATTACAGAAAATCAATATGTTATTTTAGAAAGTTTAGAAACTGTTTTAAATGGTGAATTAATTGACTTTATTTCTTATGACACCAATCAACTTCTTCCAATTCCTTTGGGTAGTTCCTTAAATTTTATTGATATTAATGAAATCAACACATCTAATTTTCAATTTGAAGGCAAAAAAGAATGCGGTATAAAACCCAAAGAAAATATTCTTAAAACGGCTTATTTATATTTGAATGCTCCTTATTTATGGGGTGGGAAATCTCCTTTTGGTATTGATTGCTCTGGTTTTACTCAAATGGTGTATAAACTAAATGGTTATTCACTTAATAGAGACGCTTCACAACAAGCAATTCAAGGAGAGGCACTAAGTTTTATTGAAGAGAGTGAACCTGGTGATTTGGCTTTTTTTGATAATGAAGAAGGAAATATAATTCATGTAGGTATTATGATGGAAAATAATTATATCATTCACGCATCAGGAAAAGTTAGAATTGACAGAATTGACCATTTAGGAATTTATAATGTAGATACAGGAAGGCACACTCACAAACTTAGGGTAATTAAGAAAGTAATCTAATAAACAAAAAAAAAGCCAGAATTAAAATTCTAGCTTTTTTATTTTAATCTATTCTTGTTAATTTTAACGCTTTTGTTTCTGAAATTTTTAATGGAAACTTCTCTATAGTTACCGATCCAGGATCTAATCCAAATGCTTTTTCTTCAGATAAGCCTAATTTTTTTAACACATTATAGCCATCTAAAATCAGTTTTTCATAAAAAGGTAAAGCATTGTCATAGGACATGAATTTTTCTATTAAAACAAATCTAAAATCGCTAATAATTTTATGTTTATTCAAAGAAGTATACCTACTTATTAAATCTACTTCTCCCCTTTTTTGCATGTCTTTTACAACTTGAGCAAACATTTTATTAAATTTTGGCGCTACTCTAAAACCTAGTCTAAAATCGACACGAATAACATCATCATGAATAAATTCACAAACTCTGTATTCCATTGTATACGGTTCATCTACAACATGTACGTGAGCAAACCAATAAATATCAGCACGCTTAGGACTATTATTAATAATAGAGTAAATAATTTTCGATTCAATTTCGTATCGGTTATCAGCACTTGTTAAATAGACTAAATTTGTAGCGTATTTTGCTATTGATTCATCTCTACTTAAATCTTCTAATACAGGTAAATAATTATCTAATTTTACAAATTCTACAAATCTATTTCTAATTTTTCTAGCAAAATACCAACAAGACATTACTGCAAATAAGACCAAAGCTATTATAATGGTCACATAACCACCCTCACCAAACTTGTGCATACAAGCATACAAAAATGACAATTCGATAATTAAATAAGTAATAACAATCACCCAAATGAAGGTTCTGTTATATCTTTTAATTATCATATAGAAATTTAGTAAAGTAGTTGTCATTAACATAGTTAATACAATTGCTAATCCGTATGCAGCTTCCATAGCTGCTGCTTTTTGAAAATAAATTACTATAAAAATACAACCTCCCCATAGCAACCAATTTAAGGAAGGAATATATAACTGCCCTCTTAATTCAGTAGGATATTTTATTTTAACTTTTGGCCAAAAATTCAATCGGATGGCTTCATTAATTAACGTAAACGAACCACTAATTAATGCTTGTGAAGCTACAATTGCAGCTAAAGTAGCTATTGCAATTCCGAAAGGTAAAAACCATTGTGGCATCACACCGTAAAAAGGATTTGTAATTCCTGCTTGTACTAAAGTTTGACCATCATGTTGAATTAACCAAGCACCTTGACCAAGATAATTTAGAATTAAAGTAGTTTTTACAAATATCCAACTAATTCGAATATTCTCTTTTCCACAATGTCCCAAATCTGAATACAAAGCTTCTGCCCCGGTTGTACATAAAAAAACAGCACCTAAATATAAATATCCACCATGAACAGAAAGTAATTTATATGCGTAATACGGATTTAATGCAGAAAGAATATCAACATTATTAATCGTTTGAACTAAACCTAAACCACCTAACATAGCGAACCAAACAAACATCACAGGTCCGAAAAACTTTCCAATAAATGTGGTTCCAAATTGTTGAATCGCAAATAGAAACGTTAAAATTAATATTACTATGTACATAATGTACTTTTCTTCAAAGCTAGGGTACATAGTCTTAACGCCTTCTATAGCTGAGGAAACAGAAATTGGAGGTGTAATTATACCATCGGCCAATAACGTACATCCACCAATTATGGCTGGGAACAATAACCATTTAATTTTAGCTTTTCTAATCAATGCATATAATGAAAAGATACCACCTTCACCATTATTATCCGCTCGAAGTGTAAGAATAACGTATTTTATTGTAGTTTGAAGTGTTAATGTCCAAAAAATACATGAAATAGCTCCTTTTATGATATCTGAATCTATAGGATTTTTTCCAATAATTGCATTAAGAACATACAAAGGAGAAGTTCCAATATCTCCATAAATAATACCTAGCGTAACTAGTAAACCGGCTGCAGAAAGTTTGTGCAAGCCATGATGACCTTTTTCCATTATGATTTTTATAAACGAAGTACAAAAC
>JBIPOM010000038.1:0-16342 GCA_044379175.1 Flavobacterium sp.
ACGCAGCTATTGATATTTTTCTAAAAGAAATAAAAAACAAGTACCAAATTGAAGATATCGTTTTAATTGAAAAATTACTGCTTACTAATTCTTGGTGGGACAGCGTAGATACGTTGGCAAAATATGCTGTGGGTGGCTATTTAGAAACGTTTCCAGAAAAAACATATGAAATTATCGAAGCATTTTCTAATGCAGATAGTATGTGGCTCAACCGAACAGCGATTATTTTTCAATTGGGCTATAAACAAAAAACAGATTTTAATATACTGGTTTCCGAATGTGAAAAACACAAACATTCTACTGAATTTTTCATTCAAAAAGCGATTGGCTGGGCTTTACGCGAATACGGTTCGGTAAATCCAACTGCGGTATTATATTATGTAAACAGCACCAATTTAAAACCCTTAAGTAAAAAAGAAGCGATAAGAAAAATTATATAATTGCTGTTTTTGCCACAAATTTACCATTTCAATTCGTTGTTGTCAGATATAATCATAAGAACATTTGTTAAGCATTTGCTTTATTGGGCTTTTAAATTTTTAGTTTGTTTAAAAATCACGCAAAGACGAAATGGAGTAAAGAAATTTTACCTGAAACTTTGCGGATCTGCGGATCTGCGTGAAATAAATTAAATAGTATTTTTTTAATTGGACATTAGTGATTTTAATTTATAATAAATCGGTATTCGTGGAAAAATAAAATCCGTTACATCTTATAAATCTGTGTACCCAAAACATTTTATCTTTAAAAAAAATTAGCGTATTTTAGCCAATCTAAAAAAAACCTTGTGTTAAAACGAATACAAAAAATAGCGCATTTTTTTGAAAACTATTTTTCTAAACTGAAGTCGGTTTTAGAGCCGCGTCAGTTTTTGTATATCTCAAGTGTTTTAGTAGGATTATCAGCTGCTTTGGCTGTAATTGTTCTAAAAACGTTTGCGCACAATGTCTTTTTATTTTCACAATATTTAAACACAAAACTGCATTTGCCATACAGTAAAAGTACTTTGCCTATTATTGGAATTTTACTAACGGTTTTTGTAATTAAAAATTTCTTAAACGGAAACATACAGAAAGGAACGTCACAAATTATGTATGCTGTAGCAAAAAAACGCAGCGTGTTGCCTGGCAAGCAGATGTATGCGCAAATAATTACGAGTTCGTTAACCGTGGGTATGGGCGGAAGTGCTGGATTGGAGTCACCAATTACGATTACTGGAGCGGCTTTTGGTAGTAATTATGCCTTAAAATACCGTTTAAGTTATAAAGACAGAACCTTACTTTTGGCTTGTGGTGTCGCTGCCGGAATAGCGGCTGCCTTTAATGCACCAATAGCAGGAGTGTTATTTGCCATAGAAGTAGTTTTAACAGAAATAAGTATAACGGCATTTACACCCTTAATAATCAGTGCCGCAACAGGTTCTATCGTTTCGATGTTATTATTAAATGAAGATGCTTTATTTAGCTTTAAATCGATACAAGAGTTTAATTCTAAAAACATTCCGTTTTATATTATTTTAGGAATTTTGTCTGGGTTTGTTTCCATTCATTATGCCAGAAATTTTAGAAAAGTGGAACATTTTTTTGCTACAAGAAGTAAAAATAGTTATAGAAAAGCCCTTTTTGGTGCGCTTATATTAGGCATACTAATTTTTATATTTCCAAGTTTATTTGGTGAAGGATACGAAGGCATTAAGCTTTTAGCCGCCAACCAGCCTGAAAAACTATTAGAAAATACCCTTTTAGAAAAATTTGAATCGAACAAATGGATTATTTTTGGTTTCATTACCTTAACCCTATTGTTTAAAGTTTTTGCAACAGGAATTACATTAGGTGCTGGTGGAAATGGTGGTAACTTCGCCCCTTCTTTGTTTGTGGGTTCGTATTTAGGGTTTTCTACTGCGTACTTTATTAATATGCTGAAGATTACGAATTTGCCTATTAGTAATTTTACTTTGGTGGGTATGTCTGGTGTATTAAGCGGGTTGTTTCATTCGCCATTAACTGCTATTTTCTTAATTGCTGAAATTACGGGTGGCTATAGTTTAATGGTGCCCTTAATGTTGGTATCTTCCATTAGTTTTGCCATCTCTAAACACTTTGAACCTTATTCATTTGATATTAAAAATTTAGCGGACAAAGGCGAAGTTTTTACAGATGATAAAGACAAAAACATATTACAATCTATTGATGTTAAAAGATTGATTAACAATAATTTTAATACCGTTACCGAATCTAAAACTTTAGAATCATTGATTGAGAAAATTGCGAGTACCGACGATGTTATTTTTCCTGTTTTAAATGACGACAACAAACTAATAGGTTTGATTTATTTAGATGATATCCGTCCGATTATATTTTCTGCGTTTAAAGTAAAATTTACCTCCATTACAGAAGTAATGCAACCCGTAAAAGATAAAGATGTTGTTGATTTTGAGGACACCATAGAAACCATTATGAATACATTTGAAACCACACAGCAAACTATTTTACCTGTGGTGCAAAATAAAGTATTTATAGGCTTTATCTCCAAAGCGGATATTTTAGAAAAATACCGTGAGCAATTGAAAGAATTGGTAATTGAGTAGCCCTACTTTTTTTTAAAAAAAACATTTAATATAATTTATTATATTTGGGTTAGATATAACTGACTTATGTCATATATAAAAAATGTTATTTGCAAGTGTTTATTAAATCTTCAAAAATGAGTATAATCAGAGAAATAGGATTCTATTTTCTAACATTAATGGCAATAGTTTCTTGTTTAACCTCCATAATTCCTAATCTTTCACTTGACGAAGATAATTATGAAAAACAAGTAAAAATCATTGATAGCTCTAGCGTTTCCAAAAAAGAATATGAAAATAAATATTCAAAAAAGAATGTAGAATATACTTTCGTAATTATAACAACTGACAAATATGAGTATTATTTATCAAAAAGTAATTTACAGAATTGGGATTCATTAGTTAGTGCGAATTTAAAAGGAAAAAAAATAGAAGTCTTTTTAAGAAATACAAATGATAAAACTGGGAATTTAAATCCAGCTAAATTAATTATTGATAGTAAAACTATAATATCAAAAAAAGAAAATGTATTTTATGATTATTTAATCATATTACTAACAATATTTTGCATATTTTATTCAATAACATTTATTAAAAAGAGATTAGAATTAAATAATACCAGCGACAAAATAGTATTTTAACAATATATTGATTTTTAGTTGAACAAAAGCTAAATTCCTAAAGTCGCTAAAATTTTTCACTTATCAAAAGAAACAATGCAACCAATAACATCAAAATTTAGTGATTTATATTTAGCGAAAATTTTTATTTTTTCAGCACTTGCAATAATTTTCATTGTTTTGTGTTTTTCAAATTCAATTGATTCAAATGGTGAAGTATATTACCTTGTTGTATTTGAAACTGGAATATTAATATCAATTATTTCTCTTTTTGGATTAATAGCCCTTTTTCAAACATTTAAATTAACTTTAACTAATGAAGAAATAATAAAGCAAAAAATATTTAGTAAACGTAAAGAAATTATTAAATATCAAGATATTGTAAAAATAGAATCTAAAAAACATAGATATGTCGGAAAAGCTGGTTATATTAATGATGGATCTTTCTCTAGAGTACTAACTCTAGAATCAGGAAAATTATTTGAAATATCACCATATGTTTTTGAAAACTACAATGAAATAGCAAATTTCATTTTAAATAAATACCAAAATAAGCCATAATAATCATTTATCATTATTACGATTTTTGTTCAAATTAAATATTCAAGTTTCGTAATAAAAACCCCCGCTACCGAACGAATCCTTCGCGTGGTGCTAATATCAATAAAGAAAGATAAACAACTAAGAAAATTTATAATTTTTGAAAAAATTAAATGAGTAGAAATTATTATTTTTCGATTTAATACTTTATTTTTTTTAGTTTCTATACAAAATGCTGAAATATCTATTTTCTTACTACAATTTTACTATATTTGTTATTAAGATTCTGAGGGTTTACAAAGGCTTATGTTGGATGCAAGCATTGCGAGACTCAGAAAAAAAACAGAACATAAATCAAAACGTGTATATTAAAGAAAAACTATGAAATTTAAAAATTATTATTTAATAGTTGCAACGATAATTATATTATTTTCGTGCTCAAGTGATAATGGTGATAATCAAAATCCTCCAAACGATGAGCCAACAGAAAATATTGTTATAGAATTAACAGGAGTTCGTGATATTTTTCCAACTTGGGCAAAATTTCAAGGAAAAATAACACAAAATCAAGACAACAATCGACTGGTAGGTTTCGTTTATTCTACCAATCCAAATCCAATTGTTGATAATAGTAATACATTTACAGTCAGTGCTTTTAGAACTGGCACAAATGAATTTGAATTTTTACCTTTAAACTGTGTTACAAATACGACATACTTTATAAAAGCTTTCGTACAAATAGGTACTACTTACTCCTACTCAGCCGAACAAACTTTTAGAACAACAGGTTACTTTGGTCCTGCAGGTGGCTATGTCGCATTTGATAAAGGTGTTTTTTCTGATGGTTGGAGATATATGGAAATGCATCCTGTTACTTTAAATTTTAATAGTGCTGGTGTAGGTGCAAAATGGGGAGATACTGGAACTTTTATTTCTGGTACCTTACCAGATTTTGGTAAAGGATTGGAAAATTCAATTATTATTGCAAACAACACCGTAACGTCAAACTGTGCCGCTAAGCTCTGTTTAAATTTAAGTTTAAACGGATATTCAGATTGGTTTCTTCCCTCAATTCAAGAAGTATTTCAAATGACAAAAGAACTAAGAAATGGCGGAATAAATTTTCCATATGAATCATGGTCATCTACCCAAGTAAACGCTGATTTTGCCAATGCTACTTTTTATAATTTAGGCCCATTAGGAAGTGTGCCAATATTTCAAATTAGTCAAGGTGTTAAAGGCACTCAAGACGACGTATATCCTGTAAGACGTTATTGATTTTTAAAAAATTGAAACCAAAAATATCCCTAACAACCAAAAGAGGGTTTTTTTTGAGTTTCAAAGCCAAAAATAAAACCGTTATGATAGTCGAAAGAGTATATGAAACGAACTTAATCTATTTTTACTTCAGTAAAAATACTTTCTAAAATATCTTTATTTTTAGAATATTTATAGAGATTTCTATCCTTTAAAATAGACCCAAGCAATAAATCATTCATTACTGTATCTTTTGCGTCGTCTTTTTTCAAACATAATAAATGTGATAAAAGTAAATTATATAGTTTATCAATGTAGTAACTTTTGTAACTCTCTTTTCCATTGTCTTCTATAATTTTCATTTCAAAATCTTGGAAGTTCAAATCAGTATATTGATAGTATTTCAAACCGTTATATTTTGGGAACTTTTTAATATAACTAAATGCTTTTTCTGTGTTTGGTGGTTTTACAATATTTATATATCCCCAGATAGTTGTACCATAAAATTCCATACTTTGTAAATAAAATATTCCTTTTTCAGTATCATTTTCTAAATTGTATTCATTCAGTTTAAAGTCAATTTTTGAATAATCATTTGATTTATTTTTATTACCGACACCAGTAAAAAGAGTTGAATAATAATTATCAATTAATTCATTTCTTGAAATGTCATTATTATGAATACTGTCAATAATTTTTTGATTATCCTTTTGGTTTTCTTTACGAACATTATGATTAATTTCAATTACAATTAATATATTTTTTAATGTTAAATTATCAGGAAGCGTTAAATAATTCTTATTAAGAAGCTCATTTTCAGAAGTTAAAGTTTGAATTATAAAGTCAGTCGTTTTTTGCAAATCTGCTGGAACTTCACTTTTTAAATTATTAATAAATTCTTTTGGAGCCTCATTACGAAACATAAAATTTTTATAAGCTTTTCCTAACTCAATTAATTTCAAATTTTCTTTATTTTGTCCGTAACTTATTATTGATACCAACAACATTAAATTACACAATACTTTTTTTTTCATATCTTGTTTTTTTTTAAAATTTAATTTAACGTTTCTAAGCTAAACGAGTTTTGGGTAAAAGTACGCTATACCTTTCGATTGAAGACGGAACTTTTAGAGACAAAAACAACTTTAATGTTTGCTTAAAACTAAAATCCCTTATGAATGCTGTTGTCAGATGGTTGCTTTTATTTCTTAAAGTTACAATATTCATCAAGTCCGTTTAAATCTGATACATTATATCCTAATTCAATTGCTTTTTTAATGTCTGAACAACCTCCTACTTTGTCTTCGTTTTTTAATAATGTCTTACTTAATCCTCTCATAAAATAAATAGTAGAAATATCTTTAGGATTTAACTCAATTACTTTTGAAAAGTCAAGTATAGCATTTTCAAAATCTTGCATTGCATAAAAAGTCCCTCCACGTTTTGTGTAAATTGCTATTTGATTTTCATTAAAATTTAGTGCAGAAGTATATAGTTCAATCGCTTTCTCATAATTTTTTCCTTCGATACTTAATTTATCAGCTTTTTCAATTAGATCATTTAAATTACTATTCTTTTTTTCATTTTTCAATTTATTTTCGATTAGTAAAATCAAATCTTTATTATTACTTTCTTTAGCAGCTGTAAGTACTGAATTTCCTTGTTCGTCATTTGCATTAATATCTGCTCCATTTTCTATCAATAAATTTACAATTTTCAAACTTCCATTTGAACAAGCATACATTAAAGCACTTGTATTGAAACCATCTTTCCAATTTACATCAGCTTTGCTTTCTATCAGTTTTTTTGTAATCTCATAATTGTTATTTTTTACAGCTGTTATCAATAGATTTATTTTAACCCAAGATTTTTCTTCTGTAAAATTTGGATTTCCATTCTGTTTTATAAATTCGTTAACATCGCTTAAATTGTTTTCTTTTACAGCATTGTACAATTTTTCATCAACGTTTTGTCCAAATAAAATAAGGCAGTTTAAAAAAAATAGAATTGATAAAATTTTAGCTTTTGAATATTTCATATTATGTTTTTTATTTAGTTTTTTTTTGCAATCACTATCATCATTCTGCCGCTTCACGCAGTTGAGAACTTCGGAACTTTTTATTTTCTGCTAAATATAAAATTTCTTGCGAAATGTAAACTTGTATTTACTACAAAATTCGAAATTAATTGGAACGGCTGTTGGCTGATTGGTTTTATTTTCAACGCAATACTTTTCTCAACTTTTCGTAATCTCCACTCATTCCAAATTCTTCTGTATTTGATTTTGTTCCAACTATTACACTTGCATCACAATCAAAACACATTTTTGCTATTCCAATAATTTTAGATTTTCGCCTAAATATTAAAATGTCTCTGTAAATGTAAATACAAGCAGTTTCATACATTTCGGAATGTTTTTTCTCTATAAAAATTTCGTTTATTTTGTCAAATTTTTCAGGTTCAATATTAGATTTTGTATAACCGAAATATTTTAAATTATCTATAAAATTTGTGTCAGAAATTGATTTCGGAGTTTCGCCTAAAATTACTTGCATTTTTAAAGAATCTTTTACAGATTTTTTTTGGTTGTCATATAATTCTCCAATTTGGTCTTCTTCAATTTGGTTTTGATAATATTCAATTTCGTCATATTCAAAATATTTTTCTCCTGTAATTTTCGGTTCTTTTATGACGCTTTCAATATTCTGTTTTTCAATATTTTCTGCATTAGTTTCTTTTTTAGAGTTACAGCTAAAAAGTAAAATTACTAATAAGAATATTATATTTTTCATTTGATTAAGTTTCGTTTTCGTTCCGTTTTTCTATACTGTCTGACAACTTGTATATATGTCTGATAAAATCAGACTTAAAATAGGCTGTTGGTTGTAGTATTTTTAATTATTTTTGAAACTCTAGTGCTAGTATTAGGAGGAATAAACAAAAAAGTATAGCTATTAGTGAAATAATCATATCAGCAATTTTTTCATCTTTTTTTTCATCTTTTTTAATTCTAGATACTATCCATATAATTAGGTCATATATTGAAAATGGGGTCCACTTTTTAATCAGGTTAGCATCACTTAATCCATTGTAAGCATAAATTCCGAAAAAAATAATGTAAAGTCCTACAATCGTTGGAACAAGAATATAATCTTTGTTAATGTTATTATTCTGAAAATAAATTCCAAAACCAATCACACTGAAACTAAGTATTGCAATAAAAATTAAAAACAATTCTAGTTTTTTTTCTGTCTTTGTCAAAATAAATTCTTTCTTCATTATATTTATTTAGTTATCTGTTTTTTTATATTACATCCAAGATTTGGTGAACTGTGGAAGTTTTTTAATTTTTTGGAAGGTCGTTTACTATTTTTTCTAAATTATTAAATTTAAAAAAATAAATATTTCCTAAATAATCTTTCCTTTTCTCTTCTCTTGGTTTATTTGTAATTTCATTTTCAAAATATCTAGAATATGTAATTCTATATTTGGAATTATAGTATTCATTATTTATTGAAAACAATATACTTGTAAATGGTTGTTCTAAAGTTTCATATAAGTCAGCATATCCATCCATTACTAAAAATAATTTATAACCATTATTTTTTGCATAATTTTCATAAGTAAACAATGGATAACATTGCTTAGATGTACAACCATTTTTAAAAATATACACGATAGATTTCGGATGTTTTTTTAACTCTTCATTCAATTGAAGTCCATTTATCTTATATATAAATTTATTATCTAAATTATCGAAACTGGATAATTCAATTATCTTCATTTTTTCATCTTCATTAAGCTTACCGAAATCATTTGTCAATCCTTGAACTCTGCAAGATGTTACTATTAAAGTGATAAATAAGAACAATATAATTTTTTTCATAATTTTAAGTTTGTTTACTGCTGCGCAAACGTTTTGAGGCTTGTTGAAGGTGGCGATTATTACTACAAATGTTGATGCGGAGAACCAAAGTTTGATTACCTACAAATGTGTCTGCGGAGCACTGAACCGCAACTTTTGCTAAACCGCTCTTACCAGCTGGGCTTTGTCCTTCGTATCTTGTCATTTTACTTCGTTTAAGTACTTAAATGTGTCGCCCGATTTTAGTAAAACATATTTGTTCCAAAATACCATATCGTTTAAATTGTCAACTGAAAAATTCCAATCTGTTAAGGTGCTAATTTGATCTACAACTTGACTTCCATATAAATTGTCAGTAATAATTTTAGGTTCAAAATAATTCCATTCAAAAACACGGTTTTGATGATTGAGAATTACGAAATAATGTATTGTCTTTTTACCTTCTTTATTGGTTATCAAAGTTGGGTTCATAACAATTGATTTGTCTGAAGGATATAATAAAGAATGTTCTGATATTTTGTTGTAGATGTCTGCATTCTTAGATTTCAGTCCATTATAGAATTGTGTAAACTTTTCTTTGTTAGTTTTTTCAAATTCAGCATTTTTAATTTCTAACTCCTTACGCATATTATCTGCAACCATTTCATATAAACCGATGTAAGGTCGATTGTTTATTTCATCTGTCTTCCAAATTGTTTCTCCATATTTCTCCCAGTCTGGGTCTTGTCTAAGGTCGGGTACTTTTTTAAATAATATTGTTTCCCAAAAGTCTGGGCTAAATTCCGTTGAATTTTCTTCGAAGAAATTCCATTGTTGTAGGTTGTTAAAGAATTTTTGTTGACCATCATTTAATGTCTTTGCTTCAAAATATGTTACATTGGATTTTTCATAATACCATTTATCTTTGTACTTCAAACCTTTAACGATATACCCGTAAGTTTTAGGAATGTCGTCTAAAAAGCCTTCGTCTTTTAGGTCTTTACTTGAAATGATATTTACATTTTTATCCTTTTTATTGTCCTTTAATGTCTTGAAATCTTGTGCGGTAACTTGCTCTAAAAAGAATGCAACAAATTTACTTTTGTCAGTGCTAAATAGTGCTTGATAAACAATGTCGATATTAATGTTGCTGTCTAAAGGCGAAATAATATTTTTAACTGATTGCTTGTCAAAAGGCTGATTGAAATAGCTTTTCATTAAAACATCAAATCTTTCTTGCTGTAATTGCTTTTCTCTTTTTAATGTAGGACTATTTGATGCTATGGTATAAATAACTTCTCCCAATGCTTGGGATAGAGCATTATTTAAAGTGCAATTAATAGTTTTGTCTTCACAAGCAAATTCAAAACCTGGATTACTCCAGTCGCCAATATATATTTTGTCAAGGAGAATTGAATTTGAAACGTTGTCATAAAGCTGAACCATAATTTTGGCATAACTAATTTTGTTCTCCTTGTAGAGTTCAATTAATGCAAAATTTAAAACGTATTGAAGTTTCTCCTTTTCGGAGTGTGTTTTCAGGTCGTTCAACGTGCCGTTGCTTTTGGTGTCTTTCAGTTTTATTAGTAGATTAGGGAATTTCTCAAAGAAACGATACGCCAAAAATTGTTCGGAAATAAAACTTACCTGTTTAAAAAAGTCTAGGTCTTTAGAAAACTCTAATTCACTCTTGGTGATAATTTGAATGTTCTCTGGTTGTTTTTTAAAATCGGTAGAATTAAGGGCTTGTTCTTGCTCTGAAGTATTTATGTTTTTCTTGATTTCCTTATTGTAATTTATAACTTCTTTGTCAAACGCTTTCTCGTATTTTGTCACGTTTGGTGCAAGTATTAGAATTTGCGGTTCGTATTCTGTCTGTCCAAAAGTTGTTGTTAAGGTCAGTAAAAATAATATTGTCGTTAAATGTTTCATCATTGTCATGTCGTTTTTTAGCCTTGCTGGTAACTTGTATATATTTCTTATAAAATCAGACTTATCTACCCAATTTTGGGTGTATTTGTCTAACAAACCTCAGTTTATTTTTTCAAATTTAATAAGACAATTCTAATTCCAATGCTAAATTTAAATTTTTGTTTTTGTGTTTATTTTCCAATGCGTGTTCTGTTGCTTTGTTTAGTTCATATAAATCATTAATTTTTTTATCAAAACTTTTCTTAATGTAAGTTTTTGCAAAATAATTTGTAGATTCCATACTAGTTAAAAAAGGTGAAATACGTGATTTCTCGATTTCAGGGTTTAATACAATTAGTTCTAAACCAATAAATATTCCTTTTTCGTCTAGAACTATATTTTCTTCTTTTATATCAATCGATACCCTATCCTTTTGCGTGTAATTGAATATTTTAACCTCACTTTCATAGATTTTTTCTAAAATCAAATTGGTTTTTTTATAAATATTTATTCTGCAATAATTCTTAAAATTTATTTTTTCCATATTTGGAAACTTTGAATTATTTAAAGGAATACTAATTTTGTCTATATAATAAGAAAGATTCTTTTTGTTTTGTATAAATGTAACTAGTTCACTTGTATAAGTTACAGGAAAACTTTTAAAATAGGTGTCATATTTCAAACTTTTTAAACTTATAAATTTATCGCGTTTTGAGACAAAAACTTCTTCAATGGTAGTTGTTTTTGGTGACAAAAAAATAGTATCTAAATTATGAATCGTTAGGTTCACTTTTGGATTATATGAAAAGTGTTCAAAAGAATAAGTAGTGATACTTTTATTCATTTGAAAATAACCATTTTCGAAATTATAAAAACCAATATTTTGTTCAGGGCAAGTTACTGCAACAAAAGAAATAGGATTCTTGGTTATAGAATCGCAAATTACTTTTTGTTGCGCATTACCTTGAAATACACAAAAGAATAAAATTAGATTTATAATATATTTCAAGAATTTTCTTTTTTCTGGAAATTACCAATTTTTAAAAACATATTCATTATCCCTAATATCAGTCCTGTTACAGTTGCAGTTACAAAAGATTTCAATACTAATTTTGTTATTGCTTCAGTATTTGAAAAATCAATGTCAAATAATCCATAAACTATCTTGCCAGCGAAAAGACCCGCTGATATTGCAAAAAATGTAATTTTAAAGTAAAAAAATCGGTTCATTGTTTTTTTTCTGGTTTGGTTTAAACATATTTTTCTCGTCTGTCGAAAACGGAAATCTAACATGTATATGCTTAACAGGTTGTTTATTGCTTTGGTTTAAAATGTCTTTATATGTACAAAAAAACTTTAAATTAAGCCTTTATTTGCACTCGTATTAAACTGCGTTTCGTATTATTTAATTTTGCAATCTCCATTCATTATTTTGTATGTCGTCAAATCCAATTACACCTTTGTTTTGATCAAAATATAAAATGGCTATTCCTTTTAATGTAGCATTTGGATTTGGATATTGGTTTATTGGCAATGTAATTTTTCTAACATTAGTAAAAATTTGAGAATTTATAGTCAAACTCATCAATGGTTCACTGTAGTTTAAAAAGGCTGTTGCACTGTTGTCAAAGGGATATAGCCCAATATTTGCTATTAAAATAGATTCACTTGAAATTATAGTTGGATTAGTTTGATATACTATTGGCCATCTTTTTACACTAATTTTAAACTTATAATTTTCGTCATAATACTCATTTGGATTATCATTTATATTTCCAAAATGAATGGATTGTTCATCATAATAAAAGTATTTATTTGAGCCAACTACAAAATTCCCCCTACTTTCAAGTTTTTTTTCCGTTGTGTTTTTCAGAACTTTAAATTTCAATTCAACATTATTTTGGTTTTTATATATCAATATTTTGCCAACTTCTGTTGAAGTAATTAATCTGTCGGAATCAACTGGTAAAAATCGAAAATAAGGTAGTTCGTCTACAAATTGGGTGTTTTCATTCGTGCAACTTAAATTTAGAAGTATCACGAATAATAAGATTATTCTTTTCATATGTAAATATTTTTTTTTTAGGTCATATGGTATCGCTTTATTTTCATAGGTGTTTGCAAGCAAACGTTTTTGTATATTGCGATTTCATAGTTTTCATTTTAACGTTATTATTTACTAGATTCTTCCAGCGTTTTGCAACTATGTTAAAGGGCATAAAATAATTACAAAAGGGTCAATTTAGACAAATGTAAATAGCAAAACAAATTTTTAAATTGGCACTTTACCCCCACTAGTAACAGCAGTTGTGCGTTCAACAAAATAGTTACTATTCCAATTTGAAATTGATAATATTTGGCACTGTTCGACTATTTATAATAGTATGATCAACAAATTTACAAAACTCATCTACGCTTGTGTAACCTGTTGGAATTCCACAACATAGTTTATAGGAATATGTATCATTTTTAACTAAATATTGATAATTTCCACTTGAATTTGTCTTAACGGTTTCGTAACTAATATAATTGGTTGGTCCATAATTCGAATTTAAAGCACCACGTTGAATATAAATTGTAACATCACCAACCCCCACATTATTTTGGTTTGTTACCTTTCCAGTTACAGTAATATCTAAATTTTGTTCTTCATCTTTTTGGCAAGAGATTACACTCAAATTTATAATTACAAATAGCAATAAAAGTTTTTTTAGCATAATTTTTAAATTAGGTTATTTTAAATATTTTTTAATTACATTTTCTTTAGAACTCAGTTTTTTTATTGCTAACTCACAACTAATTAATATACAAAATTATAACTTATTTTGTGTCAAATTGGTACAATTTCAAAAGTTTAGTGTTGTTTTACTTTCTAAAATAGAAAATTAATAAATTAAACTTCAGTGGCTTTCAAAACATACTTTATCTTAATTTAACCTTCTTAAAACTAATTAATCCAATACATCCAAAAAAGACAATATTAGCTATTCCAACTATTTTATTAATTGGATAGGATGAATCTATTATTTCAGGTTTTGAAAATAAGTATATACCCATAATAACAAAAAACGTGGAAGTGACTAATCCAAAAAGATGTTTTAATTTATTGGTTTTGTTTTCTAAATTGTTCATAATTATATTGTTTTAAATTATCTCTTTCTATTTTCTGATATGCGGATAGGTTTGAGGTAATTTTTGGATTACTACATAGGTTTGCAATCTTTTATGTGGAAATGATTATGCACGGATTGCAAATCCGGGCTAACAGGTTGTTAAAATTATTTATTTTTTAACTATTTTGTAACTAAATGTTTCATTTTCAGAACTAATATTTAAGAAATAGATCCCATCTTCAAAATTGCCAACATAAATTTTAGAAAAATCATTACTTTCTTCCAATATAATCTTGCCATTTATGTTAGTTAAATAAATTTTATTAATGTTTTTATTTGAAATATTTTCAATAAAAACATATTCATTTGTTGGATTAGGATATATCATTAGATTAACTAAAGGATTAATTTCTTCAACATTTAAAAATGTTAAACAATTAAATTGAGTCATTACAGATGTAGTTGTAATGGCACTACCTAATCCTAATTGACCATCTTGATTACTTCCATAACCCCAATGCGTACCATCTGATTTGCTTGCAAAAAAATGTGCAAAACCTCCATAAATATTGACCCAATTAGTATCGATACCTATTTGTTGAAAACCACTGCTACTATAGTACCACAAAGTACCATTTTGCTTAGTTAAAACCACTCCCAAATTTGTACCACTAATTTTACTCCAATCATTACTGGTTCCCAGTTGTATGGGCTGTAACACATTACCTCCGCTCCCAAATATCATACTTTCGTTGTAACCCCAACCCCAAAATGTGCCATCAGACTTTAAAGCATAAGATTGTTTACCTAGGTAACCGGAAGCAATATCAGACCAATTATTATTACTTCCAATTTGAACAAAATTTAATCTATTAATTAGTGTTCCATCTCCAATTTGTCCTTTATCGTTTAAACCACATGCCCAAAGTGTACCATTATTTTTTAGAGCAATCGTATGTAAAGACATGTTTATCTTGCTCCAATTTGTTTCAGTACTGATCTGTACAGGTGTAAACTGTAAGCTTGTAGTTCCTATGTTTAATTGCCCATAAATATTTGAACCCCACCCCCAAAGTGTGCCATTATTTTTTTTAGCAATGGTACCACTACCAGGATATATTTCGTTCCAATCTGCATCTGTACCTATTTGAGTTAATGTGCAAACATCATTTTGATTACCAGTACCTAGCGAGCCGCCACTACCATTACCACATGCCCAAAGTGTACCATCATTTTTTATTGCAAATGTTTTATTACTACCTGTAAAAACTTTAGTCCAAACGGGTTGATTACTTAATTGGGTAGGTCCAAAAACTGGAAGTGATCCATTGCAAACACCAACTTCACTTTCGGAGTTTTTGCCCCACGCCCATAAAGTGCCATCATCTTTTATAACAATTGAATGACTACTGCTAGAAGAAAATTTTTGAAAACATTGGGCATTCATTTTCAAAGAAATGAATATTACTAGTATACAAATATAATTTTTCATGTTTTTTTTTTTAAATGGTTTAATTTATTTTATTAATCATCATTTTTTGTCTTTTAATTAAGTAAAATAATCCAACAAAAAAGCTAAACGATATAAATCCTATTGTCCACAATACTTTTTCAGAGCTACTTATTCTATTTGAACTGTTCACTTCATAAATTCCTACGTAAATATAAAATAAAATTGATAAAATCCCTACAATTAGAAAAATGGAAGAGTATTCCCAATGATAAATTTTCATCATTGCCCGATTATTGTTAAAATAAGTGAAATTACAAATGCTGTTTTAAATAAATTATTTTTTTCTTTTTGATTTAAATAATCTTATATTATAAAATAACAATACAAACTTAACTAGTTTAAAAATACTATTTTATACGTATTAATACGTATTTTAGTAACAAGAAACTACATTATATTTGTATGCCTTTATAAACTAAAATATGGATGCAAGTTAAGGTTTTTGAAAATAGAATTTTACGGTTTTTAAAACTATTAATTACGGTTTTGTTAAATACAAAAAGTAGTTAAATAAATATAAATTAAAAGTATACCTATTATAAAGATAGGCTTAAAATTGTTTGTAATGTTTTTACTTTATTTTGTTATTATTTATGGCGTTAGCCCATTGCTTTACTTTTTATTTGCTAAAAGAACTAGTGTAAAAGAATTAAAGCCAATATTACCCTATGTTGCAATGACATTTATGGCCAGTTTTTATGAGTTTTTTGGTACACTTACTTTTAAATGGGATTGCTCCTATTGGTTCGTGATATATGAAATATTATCTTTTCTTACTATTTTTTATTTTTTCTATCAGATATTAGAAAAGCAATTTGCTAAACTATTTCTGGCTTTTTTTGTTGGTTTTGTTACCCTTTGGTTCTTTTTGTTTTTGAATTTTAACATTAAAGACTTATTAATAATTAATTCTTACTCCCATACATTTATTACAGTATTTATACTCTTTTTTACAATTATTTGGTTTAGAAAGCTAAT
>JBIPOM010000170.1:0-4535 GCA_044379175.1 Flavobacterium sp.
GAAGTTAGAACCGAATTTAAAAATGCGAAAATAGGTTCATTTAGATAAAAGTATATCGAACGAAAGTTAGCTATACTTATTTAGCAATTTATTTCTTTTCCGTAGGAATAGATTTATTATATTTACATTACGAAACAAAAAACCAAACGAATAATGAGTTATTATAAAATTACTGATTTAGAAAATTATTTTAAAATGTACAAAAAATCAGTACGCGAACCAAGAAAATTTTGGGATCGTATTGCTGATGAAAACTTTACTTGGTATCAAAAATGGGATAAAGTTTTTGATGTTGATATGCAAGAAGCCAATTTCAAATGGTTTTTAAATGCAAAAGTAAATATTACTAAAAACTGTATTGACAGACATTTAGCAAAGCGTGGCGAAAAAACAGCCATTATTTTTGAACCAAACGATCCAAAAGAAACCGCGTTACATATTTCATATAAAGAATTATATGAGCGTGTTTCAAAAATGGCCAATGTATTACGTGAGCAAGGCATTAAAAAAGGAGATAGAGTTTGTATTTATTTACCAATGATTCCAGAATTAGCCGTTGCTGTTTTAGCGTGCGCACGAATAGGAGCCATTCACTCGGTAGTATTTGCTGGTTTTTCAGCTTCAGCTGTAGCAGCAAGAATTAATGATTCTGAATGTAAAATGGTAATTACATCTGATGGCGGATTTAGAGGAAATAAATCAGTAGATTTAAAAGGAATCGTTGATGAAGCTTTAGAAAAATGTCCTTGTGTAGAGAAAGTTTTAGTAGCAAAACGAACGAATACGGCTGTAAATATGAAAGATGGTCGCGACATTTGGTTACAACCACTTTTAGATGCTGCTTTAGGAAATAATGTAGCTGAGATTATGGATGCCGAAGATCCTTTATTCATCTTATATACTTCAGGTTCTACAGGAAAACCAAAAGGAATGTTACATACCACTGCAGGATACATGGTATATACTGCTTACACGTTTAAAAATGTTTTTAATTATGAAGAAAACGACGTGTTTTGGTGTACCGCTGATATTGGTTGGATTACAGGACACTCTTATATTTTATATGGTCCGTTATTAAATGGAGCCACTACAGTGCTTTTTGAAGGTGTACCTTCTTATCCAGATTTTAGTCGCTTTTGGGAAGTTATTGAAAAACATAAAGTCAATCAATTTTACACGGCTCCAACTGCCATTCGTGCTTTAGCCAAAGAAAATTTAGATTATGTTCAAAAATTTCCATTAAGTTCTTTAAAAGTGATTGGATCGGTTGGTGAACCAATTAACGAAGAAGCTTGGCATTGGTATAACGACCACGTAGGAGGAAAGCGTTGCCCATTAGTAGATACTTGGTGGCAAACCGAAACAGGTGGAATTATGATTTCACCAATACCTTTCGTAACACCAACAAAACCAACGTATGCGTCTTTACCTTTACCTGGAATTCAACCGGTTTTAATGGACGAATTAAGGAATGAAATTGAAGGAAATCAAGTAACGGGTAGTTTATGTATTAAATTCCCTTGGCCGTCAATGGCAAGAACCATTTGGGGCGATCATCAACGCTATAAAGAAACCTATTTTACAGCTTTCCCAGGTAAATATTTTACTGGAGACGGGGCTTTACGCGATGAAGTTGGGTATTACAGAATTACAGGAAGAGTAGATGATGTAATTATTGTTTCTGGACATAATTTAGGAACTGCTCCTATTGAAGATTCTATCAATGAGCACCCAGCTGTTGCTGAAAGTGCTATTGTAGGCTTCCCTCACGATATAAAAGGAAATGCATTATATGGTTTTGTGATTTTGAAAGAAACAGGAGAAACCAGAAATCAAGATAATTTACGAAAAGAAATCAATCAATTAATTTCAGACCAAGTGGGACCCATTGCTAAATTAGATAAAATTCAATTTGTATCTGGTTTACCAAAAACACGTTCTGGAAAAATTATGAGACGTATTTTAAGAAAAATTGCTGAAGGTGATTTCTCTAATTTCGGAGACATCTCTACGTTGTTAAACCCTGAAATTGTTGAAGAAATTAAAAACGAAAAGTTATAGATTTTTTTGCTTTTAATGTTTAAAAACTACTTCATTAATGGAGTAGTTTTTTTTATTTAAATTTGTATAATTTAATTACGATGAAACCTAAAATTTTTATTACCAAAAAACCTAAGTCAGAACTTTTAAAGAAATTTATATCTTATTATTATTTTCATTCTAACGAGTTAATTGATGAAAGGTTAAAATTTCATTATTATCCAAATACAATAAATGCAATAACAATTTATAAAAATTCTAATGTTTCATTTTTTGAAAATTATAACTCAGTAACTAAACCAAATAAGAACAAAAAATATATAAAATTATATACAGGATTAAAAAGAGTTGTTAGCGCAGCTGAAATTTACACTCCTTTTGATAAAATAGCAATAGCTTTTGAACCTTTAGGTATAAATTCATTTGTTAAAAATACTATTAAAGATATAATATCTAAAGAAGATAATTTTATTTTTTCTGAATTTGACCCTGAAATTGATATAATTTTAGACAAAGTATATTTTGAAAACGATTATGACAGAAAAGTAGAAATTTTAGATGATTTTTTTGTTTCAAAAATTAATGATTTCAAATGTAACCTTACAGAAAAAGCAATAAATTTAATTGTAAAAAATAATCAAAAATATAAAGTTTCAGAGCTTTCAGGGATTTTAAACATATCAAGCAAAACTTTAAACAGAAAATTCAAAAATCATCTAAATTCGAGTGTAAAGGATTTTATTGAAATAGCTCATTTTCGTAAAACGTTTAATCATTACTTGAACAATAATCAAAATAATAAGCTTACAGATTTAGCGTACCAATTTAATTATTATGATCAATCTGATTTTATTAATCAATTCAGAAAAATAACTGGTATTAATCCAAAAAATCTTTTTAAAAAAGTAGAACATTTTGGTAATGAAAATTTATTTTGGAATACTAAAATTTAAATGTCTTATTTTTCCAATTTTCTAAATATAATTTCCAATACATTTGTAAAATAAATTTAGATCTTATGAAAATCAATATTCTTTTTTACTTTTTTTTGTCTTTTATTTCATTTGGACAAAATAAAACATCAATAACTTTTAAAGTTCAAGTGCCAAGTAATCTTGATGAAGTTTACATTGCAGGTAATCAAGAAAATATTGGAAATTGGGAACCATCCAAAATTAAAATGAACAAAATCAGTGATTTTGAAAGAGAAATTACATTGGTTTTAACTTTACCTGTTGAATTTAAGTTTACCAAAGGAAATTGGGAATCAGAAGCAATTATTAAGAGTAATGGAGAAACTTCAAATTTGTTAATTGAAAATAATTCAAAAAATACATTTTTTTATAAAGTAAGATATTGGTTAGACGATGAGGTTACAAATGACGAGTTTATTTCTGAATATGAAATTAAAAAATTAAATTCTAAGTATTTAGATGATAATCAATCTTTTAAAATATATTTACCAGATAATTATTCTTCAACAAAAAAGTATCCTGTATTATATTTTACAGATTCTGATTATTCTCCAAATTTTGAATTATTAGTTCAATATTACAAACAGCTTGAAGCTTTTGAGATCATTCCAGAATGTATTTTGGTAGGAGTTATGCAACAAAATAGAAATAAAGAATTAGATGTTTTTTATACTGAAAATGGTAAAAATTATAAAGATTATTTATTTAACGAATTGATTCCTTTTATAAATAGTAATTATTATGTTTCAGGGTTTAATACATTGATAGGACACTCAGACGGTGCAACATATAACCATATTTTACTAACTGAAAGTAATTGTCCTTTTGATGGATTTATTAGTTTAAGTGCAAATTTATTTAATAATCAACTTAGTTCTATTGATGATTATTTGAAATCATATAATAAAAATAGAAAGCTTTATTACTTTTTAGCGAATGGTACTTTTGATGATACTGGAAGATTTGATTCAGGTAAAGCAATAGAAACTGTTTTTTCAAAATATAAATTACAAAATATAAATTTTGAAAATAAAATATACAATGCAGATCACAATAATTTAGTAGCTAAAAGTTTATTAGATGGTATTCAATTTATTTTTAAAGATTATAGAGGCATAAATAATTATAAAGATTTCTATGATTTTTCAACAAATTATGAAAATAATATTATTAATAATTATGGAATTAAGCCAATATTTTTCAACAATGATATTGATTATTTCTTCGGGAAAATTTTAGAAGTTAAAGATGCCGCTCAATATGAAAATTTAATTTCATTTTGTCAAGAAAGAGATTTATTTGCTACAAATTCAATTGATAGAGCAAATCATTATTTTGCAATGGATAATTATGCGAAATGTATTGAATATTGGAACAAATCATTAGAATCTATTCATCTTTTAGAAAAGCGAGTTTTTTACTATAATTTTAAAAAAGCGCTTATTTCATTTGACAAATTAAAGCAATTTAAAGAAAAAATTGTTTTTTTAGAAAAGTGTAACACAATACTTAAGGAATACA
>JBIPOM010000171.1:0-4517 GCA_044379175.1 Flavobacterium sp.
TTGGCAATATGGCGCCTATGTTTCAGTTGGCTTTAATACTTGGAATCCATATATTTATTATGGCTTAAATCCGATTTTTAAAGAAGGTTCTAAAATGAGTAATTTTAATGTTGGTTTTATCTTTTACATATTATAAAACCAAACCAAAATTTGTGGTAAACCGCCTATAGTTATTCCTGCTAATAATTCTATCGGCGTATGTGCATTCATATACAATCTAGAAGAAGCAACAAAGCCCATACAAACAACTAAAGATGCAACGGTATAAACCGATGACAATTGTAAATAACTTGTAAAAAACAACACAAATACAGTTAAAGAAGTACAACCTATCATATGTAAACTAGCCTTAAACCGAAACATTACAAAAATAAAAACCAAAAAGGCACTTAAAAACCCACCTTGAAAAAACTTAAATAATTCAGGGAAATTCGTTTCTAAAACTGTGAATTTCAATAAAAAATACAACAATAAAAGTTGAATAAAAATCGGCACTCTTCTTTCTTCAAGAGTAGCTTCGGTAAAGGAATTTATTTTTTTTAATGATTTTAATAACAAGTAAAAACTCACGGGTAACAATATCGTAAGAATAAAAATTTGAATGCAAGATAAATACACTTCTACTAAATTATTCGTGTTTTTTGTAATCAAAAAATATAGGATCGCACCGTAAAGAGAAATAAATATCGGATGAAAGATAAAAGAAAACGGTTTTAAAATATATTTTGCAATCAATTCAAATAGGATTTTAAACATAAAAAAGTTACATTTTTTTTCTTAATCTAGCTACCGGAATGTCTAATTGTTCTCTGTATTTTGCAATAGTTCGTCTGGCAATAGGAAAACCTTTTTCTTTAAGAATTGCTGCTAAATCTTCATCTGGTAAGGGCTTGCTTTTATCTTCTTCTGCAATAACACGTTCTAAAATATTTTTAATTTCAATCGTAGAAACATCTTCACCTTGATCGTTTTTCATCGCTTCAGAAAAGAATTCTTTAATCAGTTTCGTTCCGTAAGGAGTATCCACATATTTACTATTTGCCACTCGTGAAATCGTAGAAATATCCAACCCAATCATATCGGCAATATCCTTTAGAATCATTGGTTTTAGCTTGGATTCTTCGCCTTCTAAAAAGTAGTCTTGTTGAAAATACATAATCGCATTCATCGTAACAAATAAGGTTTCTTGACGTTGTTTTATCGCATCAATAAACCATTTGGCAGAATCTAATTTTTGTTTGATAAACTGTACCGCATCTTTCTGTGAATTAGACTTGTCGCTAGAAACTTTATACGTTTGCAGCATTTCTTGATAGTCTTTTGACACGTGCAATTCTGGTGCGTTTCTTCCATTCAAAAGCAATTCTAATTCGCCATCTACAATGCGAATGGTAAAATCTGGAACTACGTGTTCAACAATCCTACTATTGCTGTCATAACTGCCACCTGGCTTTGGATTTAATTTTTCAATTTCTTCAATTGCTTTTTTTAATTGGTCTTTGGAACAATCCAATTTTTGCAGTAATTTATCGTAATGTTTTTTTGTAAACGCATCAAATTGTTTATCAAGTAAAGCAATGGCTAAATTAACCGATTCTGTAGGTGTTTTGTGTTTTAATTGGATCAATAAACATTCTTGTAAATCTCTTGCGCCTACCCCAGAAGGTTCTAACTGTTGCACAATATGCAAGACTTTTTCAACTGATTTCTCGTCGGTATACACCCCTTGCGTAAACGCCATATCATCAACAATATCCTGAATGGTTCTTCTGATATAACCTGAATCTTCAATACTTCCCACTAAAAATTCAGCAATTTCTCTATCGTTTTCTGAAAGAATAAACGTGTTTAATTGATTAATTAAATCTTGATGAAAACTAATTTGAGCCGCCATTGGCAACGTTCGGTCTTCATCGTCATCGCTGTAATTATTACTTTGATATTTATAATCTGGCGTATCATCATTACTTAAATATTCATCTATATTAATATCGCCAGTATCTATTTGATCATTATCGTAATCATCATAAATATCCTCGTCATTTGATTTATCATTATAATCATCTAACGATTCATTATTGTCGTCTAAACTTCCTTCTAAAGCGGGATTCTCAACCATTTCCTCTTGCAAACGTTGCTCAAATGCTTGTGTAGGCAATTGAATTAACTTCATCAACTGAATTTGTTGAGGCGATAATTTCTGAGATAATTTGAAATTTAAACTGTGTTTTAACATTATATTTTGCTTTAAGCTTTATGCATTATGCTTTAAGCCTATTGCCTATTGCCTAATGCCTATTTCCTTATTAAAACTCTGCGTTATCTGGCGTTCTTGGGAAAGGAATTACGTCGCGAATATTAGTCATACCCGTAACAAACAAAACCAATCTTTCAAAACCTAATCCGAAACCTGAATGCACCGCTGAACCAAATCTTCTGGTATCTAAATACCACCATAATTCTTCTTCATCTATACCTAATGCTTTCATTTTTTCAATTAAAACCTCTAAACGTTCTTCACGTTGCGAACCTCCAACAATTTCTCCAATGCCTGGAAATAATATATCCATAGCGCGTACGGTTTCTTTTCCTGGTTCAGTTCCGTCATTTAATCGCATATAAAATGCTTTAATTTTAGCAGGATAATCGAATAAAATTACAGGACATTTAAAATGTTTTTCTACTAAGAAACGTTCGTGTTCTGATTGTAAATCGGCACCCCATTCGTCTATTAAATATTGGAATTTTTTATTTTTATTTGGTTTCGAATTTTTAAGAATATCAATAGCTTCGGTATACGAAACACGTTTGAAATTATTCTCTAAAACAAAATTTAATTTTTCTAACAAAGCCATTTCGCTACGTTCTGCTTGTGGTTTGTTTTTTTCTTCTTCAATTAAACGATTTTCTAAAAATTTCAAATCTTCAGGACATTTATCTAACGTATATTTTATTACATTTTGTATAAAATCTTCCGCTAAATCCATATTTGCAGCCAAATCATTGAAAGCTACTTCTGGTTCAATCATCCAAAATTCAGCTAAGTGACGTGATGTATTAGAATTTTCAGCACGAAAAGTAGGTCCGAAAGTATACACTTGACCTAAAGACATAGCATACGTTTCTGCTTCTAATTGCCCAGATACGGTAAGATTGGTTTGTTTACCGAAAAAGTCTTCTTTATAATTTACTTTTCCATCTTCAGTTCTTGGCGTATTATCAAAAGGTAAAGCCGAAACTTGAAACATTTCTCCAGCACCTTCAGCATCAGAACCTGTAATAATTGGCGTATTTACATACACAAATCCTTTTTCTTGAAAATACTTATGCACCGCATAAGACAATGTAGAACGCACTCGCATAATGGCACCAAACATATTCGTTCGTGTACGCAAGTGTGCATTTTCTCTTAAAAAGTCTAAACTTGGTTTATTTTTGGGTTGTATTGGGAATTTTTCCGCATCAGAATCGCCTAAAATTTCAAGTTTAGTTACTTGGATTTCTACTTTTTGTCCAGCACCTTGACTTTCCACTAAAGTTCCAGTCACAGAAATAGCCGCTCCGGTAGTAATTCGTTTTAAGGTTTCTTCTGGTGTGTTTTCAAAATCGACAACACACTGAATATTATTAAGTGTCGAGCCATCATTTAACGCTACAAACTGATTGTTTCTAAACGTTCGTACCCAACCTTTTGCGTTTACTTCTTGTAACGTTTTTGTGTTTTCTAATAAATCTATAATTCTTATGTGCTTCTTCATCTTTTCGTAAAATTCATTTATAGTGCAAATATAGTGCGAATTTTTGAGTTTTAGAAATGCGAATTTTAGATTATTTTTCTGGTTTTTTCTTTATTAGAAGCTACTTATTATTTCAATTTTTCACTAATTTTACAACATGATATTAGTTACAGGCGGAACAGGTTTAGTTGGTTTTCATTTATTATTGCAACTTTCTCAAGAAGAGAATACCATTCGAGCAATATATAGATCGGAGAAAAAACGGATATATGTTAAAAATTTATTTGAAAAAGCTGACAAACTTCCTCAATTTGAAAAAATTAATTGGATTAAAGCCGATATTTTAGATATTCCTGCTCTTGAAACTGCTTTTACTAACGTTTCTTATGTATATCATTGTGCGGCGTTGGTTTCTTTTAACCCAAAAGACGAAGAAAAACTGTACCAAAACAATATTGTTGGAACCGCAAATGTGGTAAATTGTTGCATTTATTCTGATGTAAAAAAACTATGTTATGTAAGTTCGATTTCAGCTTTAGGAAACGGAACGGAACATAATTTGATAATAAATGAAGAAACGGAAAGAAACAATGAAGTTGTAAGAAGTGATTATTCTATTTCGAAATTTGGCGCAGAAATGGAAGTTTGGCGAGGGTTTCAAGAAGGATTAGATGTGGTAATTGTCAATCCTGGTGTAATTTTCGGGAACGGATTTCCAAAAGAAGGCAGCAGTTTATTTATTCAAAATATAAAAAACGGACAATTATTTTATACGCAAGG
>JBIPOM010000172.1:0-4466 GCA_044379175.1 Flavobacterium sp.
TTTTATTTTTTTTGTTGTTTTTTTCTTTGTTATATGGCACTTATTTAGTGATTCAAGTTCTTGGCATTTTACTCGAAACGGAAAAGAGTTGAAGTGGGTAACAAAATGTTATTATAATTTATCAGCTAACATGAGACTTTTAAATAAGTAATAAAAAAAAGACTTTGAGTAAACACCCAAAGCCTTAAAAAAAAACATCATTATATCAAATTTGTTACATGCTTAAAAATGTGGGGAAATTTTTGCAATACGTTTTGAAGTAATAATGTTTAAAAAATTTATAATCTTAACTAAGCAAATTTATATAGTAAATATTTAGAGTTATGATTGATTAAGGATATCCTCTATCGATTTTTGTTGAAACTTTTAGTTTTTTTTCTAATTTATTAAGTTTTATTCTTTTTTCTTACAGTTTAATTCACTTTGATGTACATATAAGGCAATTATATTTTTAAGTTTTCTTTCAGATACTTTACCAAAGCCTCTATAACTTCTTAGTATAGAATAATCTAAATGGGTTAGTTTCTCTAAATTCATATTTTTTAATGAATTCCAATTTATATTTTCTTTATGTATTTCTAAATAGTACAATTGTAAAATAAAAAAAATACGGATAGTGACATCTTTTTGAATATCAATAAACTTTTGATTGCTTTTCGCATTTGAATATTCGCTTTCCAGTTGGTACTTATAGTCACTTATTATTTTAAGTGCTGCGTCAAATTGTTCTGAAGTTATCATCACTCTTCAATTTACATTATTGTTTACTTTATTTTGTAATTCATTTAATTATAATATTAAGCAAAATTACTTTTTTGAAAATTAAGGTTGTTATTGGAAATTGTGATTGACTATTGAATTAAATCATTATTTTTAGTTTTTTTTAAAATATTTTTTTTGTTTGCACCTTTAGAATATATTTAATTTAAAAAATAGTATGAGTTAATATAAATAATTTTATTTTGATTGAAATTTATTTAAACTAATCTTAAAAAATTAGCTACGAATTTAAAGTAAAAGCAAAGATTATATTTGTTACACTGCCTACTTAGGTAAATTAATAATTATCAGTTATACAGAATTTCACACACAATTGTTTTAAACCATCCTAAATATTTATACTTTATACTTTGAATTTATAATCTGAAGATTGAGAAAACCAATCCAAAAAAGTGTAAAAGAATTATGTATCTACAATTTTAATACTTTTAATGAAATAATTTAAAGACTTATTATTATTTTAAAACCTATACACTAATCCAAAAACATGTTGTATTTGATTTCCGTATATATCTTGTTTTAGACTAGATTTTGCTAATGTACTAATTAAAAAACCGAAATTTCCACCAGTATTTCCATCAAAAGAGCAGTTGCAATATCTTGACTTTGGCATCCATAAATACATTCCAAAACCATAATTTAATGTGGTAAATTCTAACTTTTCTATTCTGGTATTTCCAATACCTAGAGATATAAAGGGATCAATTAAACTGGTATTTAAAATATTATCATAAGGGTCAAATAATTTGTATTTTGCTAATAAGTCAATTGAAAAATACTTATTATTAGTTTGAAGTATTTTTCCATTGACAAATTTTCCCTTTTGGTATTCATTAGATGAGATTTGAACTTCTAAAAATGTTCTGTCAATTATTTCACTTGAGAAACTTACGAAGGAGGGTATTTTTCCAATATTCCAAGATTCAGAAATATTAAAAGGATTATAAGTTGAAGTAAACGAATCTTCTACAATATTCATACCTAATGAAACTATAGTTTCATTCTGACCATAATTCGATGTACAAATTAAAAAAAAAAAAAAATTTGTTATATTTTGCATCTATTCTATTTTTTCAAATTAATTTAATTTTATTATTAAGCAAAAATACTTTTTTGAAAATTAAGGTTGTTGTTGAAAATTGTGATTGACTATTGAATAAAAACATTATTTTTCTTTTTTTTTATCTTTATTGTAAGATTAAATGAATAATAATTAGTTAAAATAATTTCTTTTATTTTGCTTGAAAATTATTAATACAAATTGGTAAAAAAAATAACCACATAGACATATAGTTTTTTAAAATGTGTTGAGATGCTTCGTTCAAAATATCTCTCAATAGAGTAGGTACAAAAATCTGTGTTAATCTGTGTAATCCGTGGTAAAAAAATAACTACATAGACATATAGTTTTTTTAAAATGTATTGAGACGCTTCGCTTAAAATAGTTCACAATAGAGTAGAGTAGGAAAACACGTTGAAAACAATTAAATTTTGATAGAAGTAAATCATTTATAGTGTTTTAAATTCGATTTCATAGGTTGTACCCGATTTGTTTGAAACAATAAATGTCCCTTTTAATTGAAGTATCAAAAGTGAAACTATTTCCAATCCTACAGATTTTTTTTCTAGTTTTCCATCCTGGATTCCTAAACCCGTATCTTCAATCCTTAATTTGTATTCTTTTTCACTTTTTATTTCAATTGAAATAGAAATTTCACCTATTCTATCATTTGGAAACGCATGTTTAAAAGAATTAGTAACCAATTCGTTAATTATCAAACCCAATGGAATAGAGGTTTGAATATCAAAAAAGACATTTTTCAAATTAATTAAGATAGTAATTCTGTCAGAAACTTCTCCATAAGTAGTTCTAATGTTTTTTACCAATGATTCTGTATACGTTTCAAAATCAATATTACCAATATCTTCTTTTTGATATAAGTTTTCGTGAATTAAAACCATAGAAGCTATTCTTGATTGACCTTTCTCAATAAACCCTTCAATTGATGTATTCTCCTTATCAGTGGCTTGAATATTGAGGATACTCATTACCAATTGGAAGTTGTTTTTTACTCGATGGTGAATTTCACGCATCAACAAAGACTTTTCAAACAAAGCCGAATTTAATTCTTGATTTGAATTCTCTACTTTTAATTTTTGAAGTTGTAATTCTATATTTTTCTTTTTATATAATCTGTTAAAATACAAAATGACAACTGTAAGTAATACAAGACTAATTGTAACTAAAATCCCAACAATAATCGTTTTGTTTTTTCTTGTAATACTTAATTCTTGCTCTGTAGTTATTTTTTTAGTTTTTTGAAGCTCCGTCTCTTTTTCAGCAACATTTAAAGCTACAGTTTGCTCGTTTATAAGATTTTTATTTTGCTGTTCTGTATAAAGCTCCTCCATTTTTTGATATTCGCTTAAATAAATCACTGCTTGATCCAGATTCTTATTTAATACATAAACATCAGATAAATCTTTTAATATAATTCTACGAGTAATTAATTTTTCTTCAGGAATAAAACTTCTTGCACGCAAAAAATAGTTGATAGCTTCAGGATAATTCTTTTGTTTTTTTAGTTGAATCGCTTTTGCTCTACAAAATAAGTACTCATGATATTTTAAAAATCCTTGTGAGGATTCATACACCTTAAAAAGTGCATTAGCTTGTTTAAAATGACCTAACACCACATACATTTCAAATAAAATTGCTTTATAATAATTATGCATATGGAAATTATCTTTTGCTTCTGTATTTAAAGCTTTCTTTATATATTCAATACCCTTTTCAGGTTTATTTAATACAAGGTACGCCTTTCCAATCAACGAATAACTTATTGCCACGTCAGAAGGAACTTCGGCATATGACAATGCTTTAAAAGCACTTTCTAAACTTTTGTCAAATAATTTTAAATCAGCATACATAAAAGACATTTCCATGTAAACTGAAAATTGTATATCTGGACAGTTTTCTATAATTTCTGTAGTTTTGAGTAATTTTTGCATTTCTTTTAATGCAAGGCTGTAATAAGATTTTGCCATCAAATGTGTTATCTTCAACTGATATAATTGGGCATAATTACAATTTGATTTCAAGTCTGAAAATAAAGCAAGAGAAGAATCTATCTTCGATAAATAATTAGGTACCGTTCTGTTAACAAGTTCTGAATCAAATTTATAACGAGCATAGAACAAACCTACTTTTTTGAAATCATTTTTATACAATAAATTAATATTATTCCAACTCAAACTGTCTAAACTTACATTGTTAAATTTTTCTTTGTAATCATTTAACTTAATACAATCTCGTAACGCTTTTTTCTCTGATTCAGTTATTTTAAAACGCTCTATATCATTCTCAAAAGTATGAAGACGCAATGAATCATTATTGTCTAACATTTCCGCAAAAACTGAATCAATGAATTGTCGATTTATTTCTTTTTCATTGACTGCTTTTTTTTGACAAGCAACTAAAGTGATAACAATAATTAATAGATATTTTTTCATAATATTAAATAATAACAAATCTAACAATAAAAGTACTGTATTAATCAACTATCATTTTACTATTAACTTTATATATTCCATTAGTTAATGTTATAATATACAAGCCACTTGCTAATTGTTGAGCATTAATTACTTGATCCAAAAGTTCCCTGGAATTGAATTTTTTTGACATT
>JBIPOM010000039.1:0-16062 GCA_044379175.1 Flavobacterium sp.
CTCAAAATAGAACACAAAGCAAAAAGAATGCTTCAAATCAAATTTATCATTATTTTGCCACGAATTCACTAATGTAAAAGGGATTAGATTTAATTCGAATTTTTCGTCAAAGACGAATAATACAAACTAAGTCAACTATTTTTTAAATTCGTAAATTCGTGGCAATATAAATAAAACTATGTACCTATATGTTTTTAAAACATTCTTAGTGACAAATTTACTAATAAATACACATTTTTTTATATTTTTATATCATAAATAAATACTAAAATGAACCCATCAATTCAAACGTATCAATCGGAAGATTGTCCAGCTATACTTGAAATTATTAACGACCAAATTTTAACTGGTACCGCTTTATACGATTATCAACCCCGAACTTTAGCACAACAATTGGCTATTTTTGACGATAAATTACAAAAAGGGTTCCCAATTATTGTAGCAAAAGTTGCCGATGAAATTGTTGGATTTGGCTATTACAGCGAATTTCGATTTAGAGAAGCCTATAAATTTACGGTAGAACATTCTGTGTATGCCAAGAAAAACTATATCGGCAAAGGAATAGGAAAATTATTACTTTCTGAATTAATCGAATTAGCAAAAAAGCAAAATCTTCATACGATGATTGGCGTTATTGATTCGGAAAATGAAAGTAGTATTGCTTTTCACGAAAAATTTGGATTTGAAAAAGCAGGCTTTATTAAAGAATCTGGTTTTAAATTTGACCGCTGGTTGCATTCTGTTTTTATGCAGAAAATGCTTTAGTAAAATTCCAATAAAAAAAATTCCAAATTCCAAAAATATGATAAATTGGAATTTGGATTTTAAAAATTGAAAGTTATTTATTTATTTTCCTTCAATCCAATTGGTAATCGAAGTGTCATTTGGCAAAACTCTTGGCGAAATAACCGCTGCTAAATTTCCTTTTTCATCAATTAAATATTTTTGAAAATTCCATTCTACTTCGCTGTCTTTTAACCCATTTTTACTTTTTTGAGTTAAAAACTGATACAAAACGTGCATATCGCTACCTTTTACAGATATTTTTTCCATCATTGGAAAAGTTACGCCATAATTCTTTTTACAAAAGGCACCAATTTCTGCATTTGTTCCTGGTTCTTGTGCACCAAAATTGTTTGCAGGAAAACCTACAATTACAAAATTACTGTCTTTATATTTTTCATAAACTGCTTGTAATTGCTCATATTGTGGTGTCAATCCACATTCAGAAGCTGTATTTACAATTAAGATTTTTTTCCCTTTAAGAGTGGCAAAATCAAATTCGTTTCCTGATAAATCTTTTACTTTAAAAGTATAAATTGAACCTTGTTCCATTGTGTTTGTTTTTGGAGTTTCTACTGAAACATTTTCGTTTGTGTTTTCCACGAAATGTTCCCAGTTTTCTGATTTTTTTTCTTCTGATTTTGTATTACAAGCCAATAATATCAATACTGCGCCAGTAAACGTGTGAAATAGTTTCATAATCAATTTATTTAAAATCAAATATATGAAATGTTATAGAAAACAAAAGTTAATGTTGGGTTAAATAAAAAAACCTAACAGGCAAAAAAGCTGTTAGGTCTTTTAAAATATGTAAATTCTTTATTTTATTTTTTCTTATACAATTTCTTATACTGAATAAATGCAATTGTAGAAATTAGCAAAACAATTGCTAAAGCATAGCCATAATAAATGACATTTTGTTGTTCACCAGAAGCGTAAGAATGTAAGCCACTAAGGTGGAAATTAACCCCAAAATACGTCATTAAAATACTTGCAAAAGCTAAAACCGACATAAAATTATAGGCAAACAAACCACGCAAAGCAGGAACAAAACGAGCATGAATTACAAATGCATACACCATAATACTAATTAAAGCCCAAGTTTCTTTTGGATCCCAACCCCAATAGCGTCCCCAACTTTCGTTTGCCCATTGTCCGCCCAAAAAGTTTCCAATGGTTAACATCACTAAACCAACGGTTAAAGCCAATTCATTAATATAGGTGATTTCTTTAATGCTAAGTTCCATTTTGGCTTTGTTGTTTTTGTTGGTAAAAATCATTAAAAACAAGGCCACCAATCCCAAAATCATTCCTAAAGTAAAGGGTCCGTAACTCGCTACAATAACCGCAACGTGAATCATTAACCAATACGAGTTTAATACTGGTACTAAATTGGCAATTGCAGGATCCATATAATTTAGATGTGCTACCCATAAGATAATTGCAGCAACAAATGTTGTAGCAGCAAGTGTCAATTCCGATTTTCTACCAAATGCCACTCCAAAAAACATAGTAGCCCATGCTACATAAATCATACTTTCATAGGCATCCGACCAAGGCGCGTGACCTGAAATATACCAACGTAAAATTAAACCTCCAAGATGGATAAGAAACAACAAAATAATAGTTCCATGAAAAAACTTCACTACATAATTTACCCATTTCTTTTTATTGAAAATTTGAACAATTACAAAAATGAACATTACTATCCCTACTAAAGCGTAATAGGTATATAATTTCTTAAAAATATCGTATTTGTTATATTGAATTTCCGCTTCTAATTTATCATCTGAAAGCATTACTTTTCCGCCAAATTTCTTTTGATAATCGGATAACCCTTTTAATAAACTTTCTGCATTTTTATAGTCTTTAGATTGTGAAGCTTTTGCCGCTTCGCTAAAGTAGAAAGGAATGATGTTTTTTACGACATCTAAATTCGTTTTCGTTGGATGTTGCAATTCTAAATACGAAGCCCATTTATTATTGACATCTTTTGGAAGCGGAAAAAATCGTAAAATTTGTCCACTAATTGCTGAATACAATAAATTTACTTTTTTATCGGCATCTAAAAAGTCTTTTTGAAATTGGTTTGGAATCGCTTCTTTATAGGCTTCATCCGTTTGTTTTTGTAATTTATAATTTCCAAAATCGTCGAAAAAACTAATTAGTGGCGCATATTTTGCTTTTGCATCTACACCAATAATTTTACGAATACTATCGTTTCCTCTTGATAAGTAGACAATCGGAATTTGATACCAAAATTCAGGAAATTGATTCATGGAAATCAAAACCTGATCTGAAGTAAATCCTTCAAACGTATCGTTTTTAGACACTTTTCTTAATAATTCAGAGGAAAATGTGTTTACAGGTTTCATTCTGCCTTTTGCATCTTGAATTACAAGTCGTCCAAATTTCTCCGCATGTTCGGCAGAAACCATATATTTTTTTATCTCTTTTAAAGATGCTGCTGCCGTTGGCATTTTTGGCTTTTCTAAGGAAGTTTCATGTTGATGGGGTTCGGCAGTATGATTATGACCATCATGATTGGTATGATTATCTTGAGCAAATCCGAACAATCCAAAAAAGAATAAAATAGCTACTAAAGTGGCTTTTTTAGCTCGAATTTTATCTAACTTCAATTTCAAATCATTAAATCTTGTATTTTTATCAAATAAAATAGCCATCATAGCAAAGTATAATAAAAAATATCCAATGTAAGTAATCCAAGTTCCCCAGAAGTCGTGGTTTACAGAAAGTACCGTTCCTTTTTCATCTTCATCAAAACTAGCTTGAAAAAAACGAAATTCTCTATAATCTAAAATATGATTCATAAAAACACTATCGGTAAATGTTTTTGATTTTTCTTTGTCTTGAATTTCGATTTTACTTTTAAAAGCAGAATAACTTTTTTCTGTTCCAGGATATTTTTCGGCTACGAAATCATTCAATTTTATTGAAAAAGGTAACGTATGCACTTTACTTCCATACATTAATGTGAAATCTAATTTTCCGATTTTAAAACTTTTTGGTTCGCCTTGTTTTCCTTTTGAACCGATTAATGTAATCATTTCCTCTTTATTTTGAGAAGTGACTTTAACCACAATAGCGTCATCGGTTTTTTTATCTTTATAATCGTTATTTGAAGCTAAAACCACTTCACCTTTTTGAGCCAATTCAGGAAAAACAAACTGACTTCCACCAGCATTATATAAAGATCGGAACATCAACTCACTTGTCTTATCTTTTGTAATTGTACCTTGCATTTTATCTGCCATTCGCATAAAGTTTCCGTCAAAAGGCGTTTGAATGGTATAGTTTTCAGACGTTTTAGTAATATTAATGGCTCCTTGTGTAAAGTTATTAAAAGCAAAAAGTACATTACTAATATTTTTTACTTCGCCCTGTTTAAGAAAATGCTCTTTTCTACTTCCAGCAATGGCTTCAACTAATTTTATGTATAACTCCCCTTTTTCATTTGGCTTAAATGTTTCAGAAGCATTCATAATAAATTCTTGCAATTCAATTTTGAACGGAATGTCTGAAAATTGATCTGAATATGAAAAAGAATTTGAAGAAGCCTGAGACAATAACAACTGTTTTTCAATCGTTTTACGCTTCATTTCACCTTGATATTCTCCATCAACAAAAGCAGTAATATGTGGCATATCAGAGTACACGATATTAGAAGTGGCACCTTCACGAATAGGCATCATTCCTTCATAACTTATATATCTAGTTACAAAAGCTCCAACAATTATAAATATCCAAGACAAATGTAACAACAAAGTAGCCCATTTTTCTTTTTTATACAATTGGTAGCGTTTGATATTTCCGAAAAAATTAATTACAAAAAATACCATAATAGCCTCAAACCACCAAGCGTTATAAATCCAAATTCTTGCAGTTTCTGTATTATAGGCGTCTTCAATAAATGTTCCTGCTGCCATTGCTGCTGCAAAACCAATAAACAAAAGTGCCATTAGGCGTGTAGAATATAGTACGGAAAGTAATTTTTGTAACATAAAATGTAGTCTTTTTAAAAGTCGTGCAAATGTACAGAATAAGATATAAAGTGTAACTATTTTAACAAAATTTAATACATGTTTGGAGTAATCTAATACAACATTTTCAGTTCTTTTATATCAAACAACTGCAACGTATCATTTTCCAACTCTATTTGTAAAAAACCATTTGGTAAAACTTGCTTAATAATTCCCATAAATTTAACTTTATCCACATTTTCAAAAGCCATAGGTGTGTCTTTTTTAAATAAATTTTCGTGGTACAAATTCCAAAAAAAGGCAGCACCTTCATTTTTATACAAATTAAGGTTGTTTTGAAATTGGTTTAAAAAAAGTAATAAAATCTCATCTTTATTAAATTCTTGATTCATGCAATTTTTTAAAGACGTGGCTTGAGGTAAATTAATAAAATTTTCTTGATTTACATTTATGCCAATCCCAACAATAGAAAGAATTTCAGAAGTACTTTTAAATTGATTTTCAATTAAAATGCCACATATTTTCTTTTTATCTGCCAAAATGTCGTTTGCCCATTTAATGGCTACATTTGGAATTTTTATCTGAACAAACGTATGAAAAAGACTAACAGCTACTATAACATTTAAATTAAACACTTCTGTAGCATCCAACAACACATCTTTAATCAAAACACTGAATGTTAGATTCTTACCATCTTCTACTTCCCAATTTGCACCACGTTGTCCTCGACCATTTGTTTGATTTTCAGCTACTACAACAGTGAAATTAGCCACCGTTTGTTTGACTGACAATTCCTTTAAATAACTATTTGTAGAATCAATGGCATTGAGTTTGATGATATGCATAGAAGAAATTTTGTTATTACTTAATTGAAGTTACAAAAATAAAGACAAAAAATGATACCTTTGCATAAAACGAACAAATAATAGATGACGAAAAATATTAGCACAGATGATTTACTATCAAGTATCATCAAAGGAATTGAAGATGTAAAAGGATTAGATATTGATATTCTTGATTTAAGAGGGATTGAAAATAGTGTTTGTGATTATTTTGTAATTTGCAATGGAAATTCAAATACGCAAGTAAATGCAATTGTAGGTTCTGTTCAAAAAGGCGTGTCAAAAGAACTTAAAGACAAACCTTGGCACATTGAAGGAACAGATGTTGGAGAATGGGTATTGATGGATTATGTAAGCATAGTAGTACACGTATTTCAAAAACACATTAGAGAATATTATAATATTGAAAGTCTTTGGGGTGATGCAAAAATTACTTCAATAGCAAATAAATTTTAAACCCATTATGTCAGAAAACGAAAACAAAAACAAACCTATTATAAAGGTAGTAAAACTTGGCCCTTGGTTTTTTCCAATATTAGCCATTTCAGTAATATTACTTATAAATTTATTCAATGGTGGTTTCGATATGAATTATCCGAAATCTACCTCTATTTCGTCTTTTTATGATTTACTAAATAAAAATCAAATTGAAAAAGTAGATATTTTAACAAGTACATCTGGCAATACAGCGGAAGTAACTTTAAAAAAAGGCGCCTACAAAGCTTCTAAAGATGAAGAATTAAAAAAACTAACAAAAGAGAAAGGTCCGCATTATTTAGTAAAAGACGTGGGTAGTTTAGACCTTTTTCAAAATGAATTAAAAGAAGCTAAAAAGAACAAATTAATATCTGCTTACGACTTAAAACCAACAAGTAATTGGAGTGAGTGGATTGGATTATTGTTGCCTACCTTAATTTTTATTGGATTTTTCTATTTTATTTCTAAAAGAATGGCTGGAGGACCTGGTGGAGGTGGACAAATATTTAGCATCGGAAAGTCTAAAGCGAAACTATTTGATGAAAAAAATGATGTAAAAGTTACTTTTGAAAATGTTGCAGGTTTGGAAGGAGCTAAAGAAGAAATTCAAGAAATTGTAGAATTCCTTAAAACGCCTGAAAAATTCACAAGTATTGGTGGTAAAATTCCAAAAGGTGCCTTATTAGTTGGGCCTCCAGGGACAGGAAAAACCTTATTAGCTAAAGCTGTAGCTGGTGAAGCAAACGTGCCTTTTTTCTCTTTATCAGGGTCTGATTTTGTAGAAATGTTTGTTGGTGTTGGAGCGTCACGAGTTAGAGATTTATTTAAACAAGCTAAAGAAAAAGCACCTGCAATTATTTTTATAGACGAAATAGATGCAGTTGGTAGAGCTCGTGGTAAAAGCAACATGTCTGGCGGTAACGATGAAAGAGAGAACACGCTAAATCAATTACTTACAGAAATGGACGGTTTCGGAACCAATTCTAATGTAATTGTGTTAGCTGCAACTAATAGAGCAGATGTTTTAGACAAAGCATTAATGCGAGCTGGACGTTTTGATAGACAAATTTATGTGGACTTACCAGACATTAGAGAACGTAAGGAAATATTTGAAGTACATTTAAAACCCATAACAAAAGCAGAAACATTAGATACTGAATTTTTAGCCAAACAAACTCCTGGATTTTCTGGAGCAGATATTGCTAATGTTTGTAATGAAGCCGCTTTAGTTGCAGCAAGAAAAAACAAAAAAGCAGTAGATAAACAAGACTTTCTAGACGCAGTAGACAGAATTGTTGGTGGTTTGGAAAAGAAAAATAAAATTATTACAAAAGAAGAAAAACACGCCATTGCCATTCATGAAGCAGGTCATGCTACAGTAAGTTGGATGTTACAACATGCTGCTCCGTTAGTAAAAGTTACCATAGTACCTCGTGGACAAAGTTTAGGAGCTGCTTGGTATTTACCAGAAGAAAGACAAATCGTACGAACAGAACAAATGCTAGACGAAATGTGTGCTACAATGGGTGGGAGAGCAGCAGAAAAAGTTGTTTTCGATAAAATTTCAACAGGGGCACTTTCAGATTTAGAAAAAGTAACCAAACAAGCACGTGCGATGGTTACCGTTTATGGTCTGAATGATAAAATTGGAAATATTACGTATTACGATTCATCTGGACAATCAGATTATAATTTTTCGAAACCCTATTCAGATGATACTGCAAAAATAATTGATACCGAAATTTCAGGATTAATCGAAGAACAATATCAAAGAGCCATTTCTATTTTAACAGAAAATAGAACTAAACTGGAGGAATTGGCAGCCGTTTTAATTGATAAAGAAGTTATTTTTAAAGACGACTTAGAAACTATTTTTGGCAAAAGACCGTTTGATATTGAAGAAGAAAAACCAAAAACAATGTCGGAAATAATTTCAGAAACCGATGAAGAAATTGTAACTGAATAAGTTATTAACAATTTATTGTATAAAAAATCTTAATTTGAAAGTGATTTTAAGTTGAGATTTTTTTATATTTGATGTTTAAGAATTGTTACAGATACAAAATGAATATTTTCAAAAAGATATTTGGCAATCAAGACGCTACTGAAAATCAGGAAAATAGCGTCAATAAAAGCCAATATGCACCAGACGTAAATACGCCTGTAGATGAATTATTCACCATTAATTTCAAAAATAATGGGGGAAAATTTATTTATTGTTCTAATATGGAAGAAGTTCACGAGAACTTTGAAAACATTTTAGAAGAAAACGACTGGTTTGAAAACGAAGTTCAATGTTTTGATCCTAGACTATTTAATTTTCTTAATGAAAATAGATTAGAATATAAAAACGCTACAAATCCATCTTTCTTTTTTACAGCATGTGAAAATCTAATTGCAGATGAAGGCTCTATTTTATTTTCATCTAAACAATTAAAACAGTTTAAAATAGACGAGTTACCTACCAATATTATTGTTTACGCATCGACTAGCCAACTCTTAATGACAAAAGGAGATGGATTAAGAAATATTAAAACAAAGTACGACAAAGAATATCCTACAAACATTACTGCAATCAAGTATTTTGAAAAAACAAATGAAGAGGATTTTCTTAATTATGGAAGTTGCCATAAAAACTTATACTTAATTCTACTAGAAGATTTATAAGATGACTGAAAATGTAACACGAGCTATTAGTGGTGCTGTATATATTGCATTACTTGTTTTCTGTACGTTATTTTCGCCAATAACTTTTCACATTTTGTTTACTGTTTTTATGTGTTTAAGCATTTATGAGTTTTCAAAAATGACACATTACAAATGGTATTATTTTTTTGCTATTGGTGGGATTTTAATTTCGATTCTATTCGTTTTAAGTAAATTACCACCTATTAATTTCATTTATCTAGCTTTTGGATGCGTGGTGTTTAATTGCTTATTATTACTTAATTTATTTAAAGATATTTCTTTTCATAAATACCACAAAACACATAGCCATTTATTTTTATATATTGTTTTACCATTTATTTTATTACTTTCCTTACCTAATTTTATTAATCCAGCCAAATATGAAATTGTATTAGCCGTTTTTATTATGATTTGGTGCAATGACACATTTGCATATTTAGTTGGAAAATTAATTGGTAAACATAAATTACTTGAAAGAGTATCACCAAAAAAAACAATCGAAGGTTTTATTGGCGGAATAGTATTTACAATTTTAGCATCAGTAATAATAAGTCAATTTTACACTTTTTTTAATGTAACTTTGTGGATTATTACTGGATTAATTATATCAGTATTTGGTACGCTAGGCGATTTAGTAGAATCAAAGTTTAAAAGAGAGGCCGGCATAAAAGACAGCGGAAATATTATGCCCGGACACGGTGGCATATTAGACCGTTTAGACAGTATTATTTTTGTAATTCCATTTTTATACACATTATATTTAATTTATTTCAATTATGCTTAAGTTTCATCCAGAAGGCGCTAAAATCATATTAATTTCAACTTTAATTACCGTTTTAGGTATTTTTGGTGTAGACCATTTATTTCACGAAAGTAACATAATAATTTGCAAAATTTTACAAGTAGCACTTTTAGGATTTTTAATACTAATTCTTCAATTTTTTAGAAACCCAACTCGAATTGCTGCTATTAGTGACAATCATGTATTGGCACCTGTTGATGGAAAAGTTGTAGTAATTGAAGAAGTATACGAATCTGAATATTTCAAAGACAAAAGATTAATGGTTTCTATTTTCATGTCACCAATTAATGTTCATGTAACTCGATATGCCGTAAATGGAATTGTAAAATACAGTAAATACCATCCTGGAAAATTTTTAGTCGCATGGCATCCAAAAGCAAGTGAAGAGAATGAACGCACTACTGTTGTTATTGAAAATAAAGTGTATGGTGATATACTATATCGTCAAATTGCTGGTGCTTTAGCCAAACGAATTGTAAACTATGCCGAAGTTGGAATGACAGTAGTACAAGGTGAAGATGCTGGTTTTATTAAATTCGGTTCTAGGGTAGATTTATATTTTCCGATAGGAACGCCTATAAATGTTAAATTAGGAGACAAAGCAATTGGAAACAAAACTATAATTTCGAAAAAATAAATGAGTGAATTATCTTTAGATGAAAAATTCAAGGAAGCAATTCAAAATGCCAATGAAAAAATTCCTAAAACTTCTGTACCGCAAGACGTACAATTAGTTCTTTATGCCTATTACAAACAAGCACTTTCCGAAAACATAAGCTATAGTCATCATGGCTATGAATCAGATGAAGTAATTACAGCTTTTAAACAAAACGCATGGATGCAAGTAAGACATTTAACTGCCAATGAAGCTAAAGAAAAATACATTGAAATTATAAATCAAATGCTAGAAGATAGACAGTAATGTTTATCTTTTTTTTTTATTTTTGTATCAATCTAAAATCCTATAAAATGAAAAAGATATATATTGTATTACTACTAATATCTGTGTTAAATAGTAGTTGCAAAAAAGAAAAGGAACTAATTGAAGTAACGATTCCTGAACCAGAAAAAGTAGAAAAGGCTACTTTAGGAAATCCGTCTGATGTAAAAGCAGAAGATGAAGAAGGTGCTTTTCAAATGAATGGCCTACCCTATTCATACAATAGTTTAGAACCCTTTATAGATGCTGCAACCATGGAATTACACTATTCTAAACATCATTTAGCATATTGCAATAAACTTAATGCTGCTATAAAGGAGACCGATTTGTCTTCAAAATCTATAGAAGAAATTCTAAAAAAATTAGATACAAGTAAATCAGACATTAGAAATAATGCAGGTGGATATTACAATCACAATTTATTTTTTGAAATATTAAACGCGAATGGCGGAGACGCAACAGATGAAGTTTTAGAAGCCATAAATAAAGATTTTGGTTCATTTGAATCATTCAAAAATGAATTTTCAGAAAATGCTACTAAATTGTTTGGTTCAGGTTGGGTTTGGCTTATAAAAGACAATTCAGGAAAATTAATAATAACAACAACCACTAACCAAGACAATCCTTTGATGCCAAATGCTGAAAAAAAAGGAATACCTATTTTAGCTTTAGACGTTTGGGAACACGCTTATTATGTAAAGTATCAAAATAAACGAAAAGATTACATTAATGCTTTCTTTAATGTGATTAATTGGAAAAAAGTAAATGAAAAATTCAAAGAATCCTCAGTAACTTCTGAATAAAAATAAAAACGCTTCAAATATTTGAAGCGTTTTTATTTTAAATTCGTTTTTATATTTTTTACTAGAAACTAATTTATCTTACTTTAATTGAAAACTACTTTTAGAAACCAAGTCTCCTTTTTTATCAAATACATTAACAAAATATGTACCCGCTGAAATATTACTTACAGATAAATCTTCTTGAACCTGTACTGTTTTGTTTTCATATTTAATCGTTTTCTGAAAACTATAAGGTAAATATGTTGTTCCAAAAGATTCGGTTTTCTTTTCTCCTAAAACATTGTTTTTACTATCAATTACTTGAACATAATAAGTTCTATCACCAGTTTTTGCTACTTGATTTTCAGCTATTGTAAATCCGATTTTTAAAACATCTGCTTTGCTTGCTTTATCAGTATTTATTTGTTTACCTGAACCTTTTTGCTTTACAGCTAATGTAGTTAAATTTAAAACAGACAACCTTTGAGCTTTTTCAACTGTTTTGGAAAGGTTTTGATTTTTAGCCACTAACGTATCATTTGCTGTTTTTGCATTTGTTAAAACTACATTTGTGCTATCTAAGTTTTTAGTTAATTTAGAATTATTTTCTTTCAACACATTGTTTTCGGCGATTAAATTGTCCATTTCGCGTTTTAGTTTTACATATTGCGTTTTATATTTAGACATTTCAGCTAGACTTCCGTCAGATTTTTTAATTTTTTCTAGCAATTCCATAATTTTAGCCTGCTCCTCTTCCAATTCTCCTTTCAAAGCCGTATTATCAGCAATGGCAACATCATATTCTGCAATTTTTGATTCCAATTCTGCTGCAAATTTTTCTTTTTCTGAAAGTGTTTTAGACAAACTAGTTTCTACCGAATCTTTATCTTGTTGCAATTTATACACATAAGCTAATGAGCCCATTAACAATAAGACTAAAATTAAGATAACAACTTTTAATCCTGAGTTTCTAGAATTTGACTGATTTAACTCCATTTTGATTTTATTTGATTTAAATTTTTTACAAAAATAAAATTTTATTTAATTTTAATACTATATAACGTAATGTATCTTTAAAATATTATATTTGAAAACACTTTTAAAACACAAAATGGATAAATTAAACGTATTTAGTTCTAGAGATTTAGCTAAAATAACACAACATCGAAGTGGCGAAATAAAGTTTGGCGAAAAAATTCTAACAGTACCAAGTGATAAAAATTGGATTTCATATATCTCACAAACTGAAGCAAAATTTGTTTTAATTGGCTTACCTGAAGACATTGGCATTAAAGCCAATTTAGGTAGAGCTGGCGCAGCTTCTGCTTTCGAAAGTGCTTTAAAAAGTTTAGTAAACTTTCAACATAATAAATTTTGTAAAGGAAACGAATTACTAGTTTTAGGTGAAATAAATTTTACTAAAGAAATGGAAATTTCCAAAACTTTAGACACTCAAAACAAAGAAGATCGAAAAAAACTATTCCAATTAGTTGAGAATATTGACAAAGATGTCTCTTTTGTAATAAGCACAATAATTAAAGCAAATAAAATACCAATTATTATTGGTGGCGGCCATAATAATGCATACGGAAACATAAAAGGGCTAGCTTTAGCAAAAGGAATGCCTGTAAATTCAATAAATTTTGACGCGCATACCGATTTTAGAATAATGGAAGGTCGACATAGTGGAAACGGATTTACCTATGCATTTGAAGAAGGATTCTTAAAAAAATATTTTATTTTTGGTTTACATGAAAATTTTGTTTCAAAAAGCGTATTTAATACTCTAAAAACAATTGAAGAAAGAGTAAAATACGTAACATATGAAGAAATAGCAGTACGAAAAACAAAAAGTTTTACAACAGAAATCACACAAGCTATAAAGTTTATTTCCAATACGCCATTCGGAGTTGAACTAGATTTAGATGCACTACCGAATATTCATAGTAGTGCAATGACACTTAGCGGATTTAGCATTGAGAAAGCAAGGCATTTTATTCATCTAACTGGAAAAGAAGAACATGCCAGTTATTTTCATATTTGCGAAGGAGCTCCAGATTTAGATTTATCAAATAATAACCATTTGACAGGAAAACTAATTGCAACACTAATTTTAGATTTCATAAAGAGTAAAATATTAGAAGAAAACTAAAATTTGAGTAGTGCTAAAAAAACTTTATTTTTTTTTGAAAAAAAGTATTGTATTTCAAGATTGAAGTTTTAAATTTGTAAAATCAAGAAAAGAATTGAATTGTAATGAGTGAATTGTCGAAAATTATTGATTCTTTAGAAGTGAAATTCTTTAAATTATCTAAAAAAATAGAAAGTTTAGAGCAATTGAATGCTAGTATATCTAAAGAATTAAGCGCAATAAAACAAAACGCTCAACAAGAAAATAAGCACATCATCTTCTTAAACAAGGAGTTAGAAAGCTTAAAAATAACAAATTCACTTCTGGGCAGTGAAGAATACAAGAAAGAAACAAAACTTAAAATAAATTCGTTGATTAGAGAAATCGACTATTGTATAGCACAACTTTCTGAATAATTATGGCAGAAAAGTTAAAAATAAAAATTTCAATTGCAGACCGAGTATATCCATTAACAGTGGAAACTACTCAGGAAGAAGGTCTACGAACCGCATCAAAAAAAATTGATGCTACAATTAAAAAATTTGAAGCCAACTATGCAGTAAGAGATAAACAAGATGTACTGGCGATGTGTGCCTTACAATTTGCTTCTCAAATTGAACAAACCCAAATAGACACTTCTACAGATTCTATAGAAGCATTTGAGCGACTTAAAAAACTCGACGAAAAAATTGAAGGTTTACTTTCAAAATAAGAAAAACGTTCATACATAAACACTAAAGTACTGCCCACATTAGTAAATATTTGATAAACTCAACACTAACTATTAAATGAGTGAATTTGCGATACTAAAGCACGTTTCGATTTATCGGAAATCCTTGAACATCGTTTTAGCTCAAATCCTGTCTGAATCGAGTTTATTCAAACACCTAATGTGGGCTTTTTTATTAAACAAAACCTAACTATGGAATTAACAAGTATACTAATTGGAATCGTTGTCGGATTGGCTGTTGGATTTGCAATTGCAAAATTTTTAGAAAAAAGCAATGTTTCAAATCTTATAAAAAATGCTAAAAAAGAAGCCGGTTCAATTTTAAGAGATGCGAAAGCAGAAGCTGAAACTGAAAAAAGAAATAAGCTTTTACAAGCTAAAGAAAGATTTTTAGAATTAAAATCAGAACACGAAAAAGAAATTTTGTCAAAAGACAAAAAAATGGCTGAAGCTGAAAAAAGAACTAGAGACAAAGAATCACAAGTGTCAAGCGAATTGGCAAAAGCCAAAAAAATAAATGACGAAGCAGAGGCAAAAATTACAGAATACCAAAACAAAATTGAAAACCTAGAGAAAAAATCACAAGAAGTTGACAAACTGCATAAAAGTCAAATTGAACAACTAGAAGTTATTTCTGGATTATCGGCAGACGATGCAAAACAACAGCTTGTAGAAAGCTTAAAAGCTGAAGCAAAAACAAACGCAATGGCGCACATTCAAGAAACCATTGAAGAAGCCAAAATGCAAGCACAGCAAGAAGCGAAAAAAATAATTATTAGCACTATACAACGCGTAGGAACTGAAGAAGCCGTTGAAAATTGTGTATCTGTTTTCAATATAGAATCAGACGATGTAAAAGGTAGAATTATTGGTAGAGAAGGTAGAAACATCAGAGCTATTGAAGCAGCAACAGGTGTTGAAATCATAGTAGATGACACTCCAGAAGCGATTATTCTATCTTGTTTTGATCCTGTAAGAAGAGAAATTGCTCGCCTAGCACTACATAAATTAGTTACTGATGGTCGTATTCACCCAGCAAGAATTGAAGAAGTAGTTGAAAAAACGAAAAAACAAATTGAAGAAGAAATTATTGAAGTAGGTAAACGTACCGTTATCGATTTAGGAATACACGGATTACATCCAGAATTGATTAAAATTGTAGGTAGAATGAAATACCGTTCTTCATACGGACAAAATTTATTACAACACTCAAGAGAAGTTTCTAAATTATGTGGTTTAATGGCAGCAGAATTAGGGCTTAATGTAAAACTAGCAAAAAGAGCTGGTTTATTACACGATATTGGAAAAGTACCAGATACAGAAAGCGAATTACCTCACGCTATTTTAGGAATGCAATGGGCAGAGAAATATGGTGAAAAAGAAGAAGTATGCAATGCTATTGGAGCGCACCACGATGAAATTGAAATGAAATATTTAATTTCTCCAATTATTCAAGTGTGTGATGCGATTTCAGGTGCAAGACCTGGCGCACGTCGTCAAGTATTGGATTCTTATATTCAGCGTTTAAAAGACTTAGAAGAAGTAGCATATAGCTTCCCAGGTGTTAAAAATGCTTATGCAATTCAAGCAGGTAGAGAATTACGTGTTTTAGTGGAAAGTGAAAAAGTTTCGGACGATTTAGCCGCTACATTATCATTTGAAATTTCTCATAAAATTCAAACGGAAATGACGTATCCTGGTCAAGTTAAAGTTACTGTAATTAGAGAAACTAGAGCGGTAAATATTGCGAAGTAATTACTAAATTAGTATAAATTTAAAAGCCCAATTTCAATTGAAATTGGGCTTTTTATTTATAGATATTTTTATGTAATAATTATTAAATAAAGTATCAAAATGTAATCCAAATTAAAACTATTTCTTTCCCG
>JBIPOM010000173.1:0-4451 GCA_044379175.1 Flavobacterium sp.
ACGTACAGAAACTTATTGGTTTTTTACCGCCTAGCCCTGGTTCTGTGAATGATAAACTATATACTTGAAACCCTTGTGCACCTTGTAAACGCAATGACATTTTTTGTCCATCTCCCATCGGTAAGGGTTGATAGGCTTTTTTATTAAAAATATTTTTTAAAGAAAAATTATTAAATGATAATCCTAGTGTACCAATAAAACCACCTGCACCATAACCGCCTTGAAGTTCTACTTGACTAGACCCTTTTTCAACCAATGTCCAATCTAAATCAACAGTTCCTGCAGTAGGATCCATATTTACTGGCTCGGGTCTTATTGCTTCTGCATCAAAGAATCCTAATTGACCTAGTTCTCTTACAGAACGAATCACTAGGTCTTTATTCCATTTTTCCCCGGGTCTTGTTCTAAGTTCACGATAAATTACTTTATCATTTGTTTTATCATTACCTTTTACGGTTATATTACTAAAATACGCAATAGGGCCTTCCGAAATTCTAATTTCAAAATCTATAGTATCATTTTCTGTTTTAACTTCAACAGGATTGATATTTGACCATAAATAACCATTATTTTGATATAAATTAGTAATATCTTCGGCATCAGGAGATGTTTTGTCAGCAATTCTTTTTTCCAGTAAAACGCCATTATAGATTTCTCCTCTTTTTATACCTAATATAGAATTTAAGAATTGGTCTGAATAAACCGTATTTCCTAAAAAACGAACATCACCAAAATAATATTTTTTTCCTTCATCAATATTAATGCTTAAGTTCAGCTTATTAAGTTCTTTGTTATATACAACGCTTTCATTTGTAACGCGAGCATCTCTAAACCCCTTTTCTTTATATTTTAATATTAATGATGCTAAATCTTCTTTATACTTTTCTTTTACAAATTTTGATGCTTTGAAAATACGATATGTTTTTTTCTCTTTCGTGTTTTTAAATGTTTTTTTAAGTTTTTCATCAGCAAGTAATTCGTTACCAATAAAATCAATTGTGTTTATTTTTACCTTTTCTCCTCTATCTATAAAAACTACCATGTCTACTTTCGTATTGGTTGAATCTGTTAAGGTATTGATAGTTACTTTTGTATTGTAAAAACCATCTTTTTGGAATTTGTTTTCGATATAATTTTTGGTATTTGTAATCAAGTTATCATTTACAATTTTACCTTTATTTAATTCTGCTTCTTTAAGGATATCTTCTTTTTTGCCTTTTTTAACTCCTTTAATTTTGATATCATTTAATTTTGGTAATTCATATAGTTCCAATTCAAGGAAAATGGATTCACCTTCAATTTTTTTTACATAAAAATTTACATCATTAAACAACCCTAACTTCCAAAGTTTGGTTATGGCTACACTAATTTCTTCTCCGGGGATTCTAATTTTACTTCCTATTTCTAAACCAGTAAATGTAATTACAGTTTGTTCGTTAAAAGACACCCTGCCAGTTACTTCTACGCCAGATAAAATATACTCTTTTCCTTTTTCTAGTGATATATCTTGTGCATTTATTGTGTTTCCTATAAATAATAGGATAAATAAAAATTGTATTCTATTTTTAAACATTGTCAATTTATCTAATTTGTTCGCTAGTTTTTCCAAATCTTCTTTCTCTTTTTTGATAACTTAAAAGTGCTTTGTACAGTTCTTCTTCATTAAAGTCTGGCCAAAGTACATCCGTAAAATAAAATTCAGCATAAGCAATTTGCCATAAAAGGAAATTACTAATTCTGTGTTCACCACTAGTTCTTATTACTAAGTCAACATCTGGCATATTCTGTGTGTAAAGATGCTGATTAATAATTGATTCTTCAATAGCATCTACTGAAATTATATTATTTTTAACTTTTTCAGATATAATTTTAATTGCATTTATTATCTCGTCCCTTGCGCCATAGCTCAATGCAAGTGTTAAAGTCATTCTAGTATTTTCCTTAGTTTTTTTTATAACTTCTTCTAATTCTTTTCTAACTCCTTCGGGTAAATTATCTAAATTCCCAATTGCATTTAGTTTGATATTGTTTTTTTGTAGTGATTTTAACTCTTTCTTCAAGGCGCTTACTAATAATTTCATCAGTGTGTCCACTTCTATTTTTGGACGATTCCAGTTTTCAGTTGAAAAAGCATATAACGTTAAAAATTCAATACCTATTTTTGCGCAATTTTCTACTGTATTTTTTACAGATTTGGTTCCTTTTTCATGTCCAAATACTCTGAGCATGCCCTGTTTTTTCGCCCAACGACCATTTCCGTCCATAATAATGGCCAAATGTTTAGGTAAATTATTTTTATCTATTTCTTTTTCCATATACTTAATGTGAGCAAAAACATGGATTTTTTCCAAATGTATAAGTTAATGTAATTCCTGTAAAAATAAACCAATCTTTGTTGTTTAAATCTCCAAATTTTAAATCTTCAAAATTTTTATTTTTAGGATTACTCCCGTCTAAATTATCGGTAAACGTGTATCTAGCTCCTGTTTCTAAACCAATTACCAAATGATTTGTTAGTCTTGACTTTATACCTACAACCATAGGAATTGCAAAGGAATAACTTTGATAATCTGTTTTACTTTCCGTGCCAACTACAAAAACTTCGTCGTAAATAAAGGCGGATAATCCTGAATATACGTATGGTGTAAAAACATAATTTGATTGATGTAAATCAAATTCTAAGAAATTAAATTCTAATCCTGCTGAAACTTCTTTTATCCTGTTTTTAATTTCAAAACCTCTATCTTTTCTATTTGGTGCATTGCTTTCCACATCTTTAGCGGTTATTGACGCCATATTGTATGAAAATCGCCATGCATGCCTGGTGCTTCTGTTCCATTTGTACAACAAACCATACGCAAAATCATTTGGCGAAAAATAGTCTCTTTTACCAACATCTCCAATATAATTACTTCCACCTGCGAAAACTCCAAATTCGTGTATTTGACCGAACGAAGTAATGCACAAAAGTAACATCATACTATTTATTAAAAATCTTTTCATTTTTTAAATCGTTTGCAAATATAATAATATTGATGTACTAACCATCTTAAACCAAGTTTTTTTGACGATTAACTTGACTTAATAACGTAAAAAAATATAAAATCGTATGTTAATTCCTTTTGTCTTCTCCCCAAAGAAGTTTTTTTCGGATGGTTCTTAAAAATCCTTCTTCAGGAAATTCTACAATTGAAATAAAGAAATCGGTTTTCTTAACAATTAAAGTTGTTTCATTTGAAACAGAGGTAATTCTTGAATCTAGAGATACTAAATATTGCTCCTCTCTACCTTTAATTTTTAATGTTAATTCAGAATCATCAGGAATTATCAAAGGCCTAGCAGTTAAATTATGTGGGGCAATTGGAGTTATGACAAAACAATTTGAAGTTGGCATTATTACAGGACCGCCACAACTAAGTGAGTATCCAGTTGATCCAGTCGGAGTTGAAATTATTAATCCATCAGCCCAATACGAATTTAGATATTCATTATTTATGTAAGTTTCTATTGTTATCATAGAAGTGGTGTCTTTTCGGGAAACCGTAATTTCGTTTAAAGCAAAATTAATATCTTCCAAATCTATGTTTTCAGGTTGGGTATGTAAACTTAGTAATGTTCTTTTTGATATTGAAAAATCGTTTGCAATAACTCGATTTAATAATTTTTCAATACTTTCTTCTTGGACTGTTGCCAAAAAGCCTAATCGACCAGCGTTAATTCCAATGATTGGTAAATTGTAGTTTCTTACGAATGTTGCCGCTCTCAAAATGGTTCCATCGCCACCAATACTAATCAAATAATCAAAATTATCTTGTAAACTTTCATGAGAATCAAACGTGCTGAATTTAGATAATGAAACTCCATTTTCAGTTAATTTGTCATAAAAAATTTGGTAAAAACAAATTTCAATATTATTTTTTTCTAAAAACGCTATTACTTTTTCTACAATAGAATGCGTGTTGTTTTGATAATATTGACCAAATACAGCTATTTTCATTTTTGTAATTTTAAATATTTAAATATTTGTTTAAATAATCGGATCGTTCTTTTAAATCAGCAAGGTAACTATCTTCTTGATGTTCGGATAATATCCTATAGTTATATCTTCGAAAGGTTTGAATGATTTCATTAAAATTATTTTGAGAAATTTTTAATGTAATTTCTGTCTTTGTAGCTGAATTATTAGAAATAAAAACGCCTAATAGTTGCGCATTATTACTTTCTACTATTTGGCAAATTTGGCTAAAGGCTACGTCGGTAGTTTCTTTTTCAACAATAATCGTACTTCCGTTTTCTTTTACAAACGTGGTTTCGTTAAAAAAATGAAGGACATCTTCAAGTTCATAAAAACCTAAATAATTATTTTTGTCATCTAGTACGGGTAAAATATTGGTATGATTTTTTGAAAATTCTTCTAAAACATCAAACCAATTCATATCGTTTCGAACAAA
>JBIPOM010000174.1:0-4432 GCA_044379175.1 Flavobacterium sp.
TCTTCTGTCTAGGGGTAAGTTTTCCTCCTGCCATTTTTTTCTAATTAGTTTAGTTAATTAATTTGTTTAATTTATTTGATAAAACTAATTATCCTTTGTTTTGCATTGCAGTTAACATTCCACCATAAACAGCATTTAATGAAGATATGTTTGATGTCATAGATTGCATTTGCTCTTTTAATTTAGATGCATTTTCTGCAATTTCTGCATTGGCATCTGCATTTTTCTGAGCTCCATCAATTTGTGCTTTGTATAAATTGTTTAAAGCTTCTAATGAAGTAGCAGCGCTTACCATTTGTTCTGCATATTTAGTTTGAGAAGCAATAGCATCTACAGTAGGAGCGATTCCTTTTGCAGCCCCTTCAAAGTTTTTAATACTATTTCCTAAGCTTGTCATTAATTCCCCATCAATTTTTGCTTCTTTTAATAAATTATCTAATTTTTGAGATAATAAACCTTGTGCTTCTTCTGGGTTTTCTTTCTTTCCTGATTTTGCTTTAGCTTCACCTCCAGCTAATTCTGGGTAAACCAAAGACCAATCTAAATCGTTTTCAGGTGCTTCAAAAGCTGATAAACCGAAAATAAATGCCTCAGTTCCTAATCCTATGATTAACATAATTCCTGCTCCAGGCCAGTGCATCAACTTGAAAAGTGCACCAAGGATTACTACTGCTGCTCCCATACCGTAAGCGAAATTCATTGCTTTTTTGCTTAAAATTGCCATAATTTAAAATTTTAGTTAGTTAAGTTATAATTATTTAGTTTAGTTAAATTTTAGTTTGTTATTTTACTTTGTTCCCTGTTACTTGTGTTCCCATGTAATCTTGAACTGTTCTGAAACCTATGTAGCTTCTTGCTGAATCTTTATATTCAAAATCACGAGTTGAAACTTGCAAGAAGAAACCTACATCTTTCCAAGATCCGCCACGAATCACTTTTCTTTGGTTGGCTTTATCAGAAACATTTGGATTCATTGTAGATACAAATTCATAAGCACCTGCATCATAAGAAGAATCTGTCCATTCAGCTACATTTCCTGCCATATTATATAAATTGAAATCATTTGGTTCAAATGAATCTGCTTCTACGGTATATAATGCTCCATCTGCAGCATAATCTCCTCTCATCGGTTTGAAATTCGCTAAGAAACATCCACGGTCGTTTTTAGCATACGGTCCACCCCAAGGATAGGTTGCCGATTCAATTCCGCCTCTTGCTGCATATTCCCATTCTGCTTCAATAGGCAAACGGAACGAATTTACTTGATCTCTACCTTTTTGTTTTTTAACATAGGAGTTTTTGTACATTGTTTTCCAGGCACAAAATGCTTTTGCTTGATCCCATGACACTCCCACTACTGGATAGTCTCCATAAGCTTGGTGCCAAAAATAGTTATTATGCATTGGCTCATTGTATGAATAAGAAAAATCTTTAATCCATACTGTTGTATCTGGATATATTTCTAAAGGTTTTGCATCTTCATAAAAGTTTTTACGCCCTTTTTTCTTAACTGCTTTGTTTAAGTCAACTTGATTGTATTTGAATTTTAATTTACTTACATCCATCGTTTTTAACCCATTAAACGATTCTGATTCTGGTAAATACATGGAATCCATTACTTCTACATAATCCGCATCTGGATATTTAGCGGTTTCTTTTATTAATTTTGGTGCTTTTTTTCCATTATTTAATTTACGATAAGCATATGGATCTGCATCTGTACCTACACTATAATAGTTTTCGTACATATATTTATCATATGCTGTCATATTTGCTGGATCGGTATCTGCAAAAGAAAAATCACCAATACTTCCTGTACCTCTTCCTCCTCCTGCAGCAGGTTTTACTCCAGATAATTCAGCTTGTATTGCTAATCTTGTTCTAATTGTTGAATCTTTTACCCATTCCACAAATTGGCGGTATTCACTATTCGTAGTTTCAGTTTCATCCATATAAAATGAAACTACTGTTACTGTTTTAGCGGGTGCATCTTGCACATTAGCAACGTCATCGTCTGACTTACCCATTATGTAGGAACCTCCAGGTACAAGTGTCATTCCAAACGGTTTTTCTGAAAACCATTTTTTGCCTTTAACTCCTACTACTTCACCTTTATCGCCTTTTCCACAGCTTGTAAGTAACGCTAATGCAGCCGATAATACTAAAAACTTTTTCATATAAATTGGGTTATAAAATTTTATTTTGTTTTAGGCCTCAAACCTATCTAATTATTTTGACATATACAATAGCTAACGGAAAATAAAATAAAAAAAAGTGTATTTTATCGATTTTTGCTATGCTTTTAACGATTTTTTTAGTAGCTTTTTCGTTGTGCTTTCCACCATCTTTCTGGGATTTCAGCGTTACAAGCCATTAAATAATCGTCGTTTGTACAAGGTAATAACGTTTTTTTAACATTATTATTATATATCGTATGGTATTTTATTTCCATCCACCATCTATCGGATCGGTTGCTTTTATAAAAAACCAATTCTTCCTCCTCAGCTAACACGGTGTACCGAATGTAATTGGTTTTTTCTTCAAATGGATATTCGTAACTTCTTAAATGATATCCCTCTATAAAATACCAAACGATTTGTGCGATGATTTCGTTTTCATTAGTACTATAAAACTGATTAAAAATTCCAAAAGCACTAACTTTATCGCTTATACCTGCATATCTGGCTAATGTGCAAATTTCTCTTCCATCAAATCCGTTGGGATAAAATTCTGTTGTATTACCAGAATCGGAAGATTTTATGGATTTTAAATCCAAACTTACTATATCCGCATCTCTAAAAATGGGTTCTACTAATGCGGTATTTTTACTTATTTCCCCAAGTCGATAAGTATCAAAATATAATTTTTCGATTAAATCTATTTCCTCTTGCGAAGTATAATACGTCTGATATCCAATGCTGCAAAAATTATATAAATTATTTGGTTCTTCTACTATTATTCTTGAAAGATAGGAATCAGATTCTAGTTTTTCGTCTTTTGCAAAATCAAATTTACTATCAATTGCGACTAAATTTACCATTTGATCTAATTGGTCAAAAGAACGATACAAAGCATACGTTAAATCTTGCGAACCACCAACAATCAAAGGTATGATTTTTTGTTTGATTAAACTGGCACAAATGGTTTTTAACACAAAATAGGTGTCACTTGTTTCATTTCCAACTAAAGCATCTCCTAAGTCGGCAATTCCTTTGTTCCAATTACCCGGAAACAACTTGTAAAATGCTTTTCTAAAGTTATTAAAATTGGATATTTCATTCTCTAAATTCGCACCTCTATTTTCGTTTACACAAATAAGTGCGATGGATATATTTTCTAAATTAGGATAATCGGTAGCTGTATGCATTACAATTTTTTTACCTAATGTTTGATTAGATAATTGAGTTGTAAATTCCTGAATTTCTTCAGATACAGGTTGTAAATATTCGAATATCATAAAATTATTTCTTTTTAGCTACGGCTTTTTTCGCAGGCGCTTTTTTAGTCGCTGCTTTTTTTGCAGGTGCTTTCTTTTCAATCATCTCTTTTACTATTTCTAGAGTTAATTTTGTAGCGTCTATGTCTTTACTTAATTCAATTTTAATTTTCCCCTTTGTAATTACAGATCTTCCCCAACGCGCTTTTTCTACTTTTATGCCTTCCTCTTTCCAATAATGAAGTACTTTTTCGATTTCTTTTTGTTGTTTGTCTTCAATTAATTCATTGATATCCGCTTGCGATAAATTATCAAAATTGTACTTTTTATTTACATTGATAAAAATACCATTCCATTTTAAGAAAGGGCCAAATCGGCCGACACCTTTTTGTACGGGTAAATTATCATAAGTAGCAATTGGAGCGTCTGCTTTGGTTTTTTCATCGATTAATTCGATAGCTCTTTCCATTGTAACGTCTAAAGGTTCTTCTCCTTTAGAAAGCGAAATAAATTGTGTTCCAAATTTTACATAAGGTCCAAAACGTCCGTTGTTTACTTCAATTTCTTCACCCTCGTAAGTTCCTAAAGATTTTGGTAATAAAAATAAATCTAAAACTTCTTCTAATGTTATATTACTTAAATTTTGTTCGTTTCTTAAACTTGCAAATTGTTTTACTTCATCATCAATAGCCCCAATTTGTGCCATTGCTCCGTATTTTCCTAATCGAACACTTACTGGTTTTCCCGTTTTTGGATCGGTTCCTAAAATTCGTTCTCCAGATTCACGTTCTGCAGTGGTTTCTACTTTGGTAACAATTGGATGAAAATGATTGTAAAATGTACGCATCATTTTATGCCAATCTTCATTTCCTGCTGCAATTTCATCAAAATCTTGTTCTACTTTAGCCGTAAAATTATAATCTAAAATGCTTTCAAAGTTTTTTACTAAAAAGTCAGTTACAATTCCACCAATATCAGTTGGAACTAATTTTCCTT
>JBIPOM010000175.1:0-4415 GCA_044379175.1 Flavobacterium sp.
CTTCGCCTCTAATTATTCCAATAGTTTCAAAACCAAACTCTTTTCCAGCACCTGCAACAGCTACAATATGATTAGAAAATGCCCCGCCAAAAGTGAGCAATTTTTTATATCCTAATCGTTTTGCTTCAGCTAAATTATATTTTAATTTTCTGAATTTATTTCCAGAAATTACAGGATGCAATAGATCTTCTCTTTTGATAAAAAGTTCAATTCCGTTAGGAAAATGAAAGGGTATTTTTTGGTTACTTGATTTCATAAAAAAGAAATAATTGTTTCATTAGTTAAATATTTAAAAAACTAATACAATCATTTGCTGCAAAGTTCCTAAATTTGCGAATATGAACAATGAAATAAATCCAAAAAATTTAATCGAAGGAGAAGATTTTTATTTTACTCCTGAAGGATATAAATGTTTTACAGAAAAACACCACTTAAAACGTGGCTATTGCTGCAAAAGTGGTTGCCGACATTGTCCATATGGTTTCGACAAAAAAACAGGAAGAAATAAAAAATAGTTTTAGATAATCGATAAGCAAACAATAAGTTCTGAAAATCAAAAATCTAAAAATCCAAAATCTAAAAAAAAAAAATGACTTTTAAAGAGCAAATACAACAAGGAATTCCGGATATTTTACCACAACAAAAACCGTATGAGGTAGCAATAAATCATGCACCAAAACGAAAAGAAATTCTTTCAGAAGAAGAAAAAAAGTTAGCTTTAAAAAACGCTTTACGCTATTTTGATGCCAAACATCATGCCACGTTACTACATGAATTTAAAGCCGAATTGGAACAATATGGACGAATTTATATGTATCGATTTCGTCCAGATTATGAAATGAAAGCAAGACCAATTTCTGAATACCCAGGAAATTCTGAGCAGGCAAAAGCCATTATGTTGATGATACAAAATAATTTAGATTATGCTGTTGCACAACATCCTCATGAATTAATTACGTATGGTGGAAATGGAGCGGTTTTTCAAAATTGGGCTCAATATTTACTTACCATGAAATATTTGTCTGAAATGACTGACGAACAAACCTTATCGATGTATTCTGGTCATCCGATGGGATTATTTCCTTCTCATAAAGAAGCGCCAAGAGTCGTAGTTACCAACGGAATGGTTATTCCAAACTACTCCAAACCAGATGATTGGGAAAAAATGAATGCCTTAGGCGTGTCGCAATATGGTCAAATGACTGCAGGAAGTTATATGTATATTGGACCTCAAGGCATTGTTCATGGCACTACAATTACCGTTTTAAACGGTTTTCGAAAAATAAAAAAATCACCAAAAGGAGGTTTATTTGTAACCTCTGGATTAGGTGGAATGTCTGGCGCTCAACCAAAAGCAGGAAATATTGCGGGTTGTGTTACCGTTTGTGCAGAAGTGAATCCTAAAATCACACACATTCGTCATTCACAAGGATGGATAAACGAAGTAATTGAAGACATTACACTTTTAGTAGCGAGAGTTAGAAAAGCAATTGAAACCAATGAAGTAGTCTCTATTGCTTATTTAGGAAATGTAGTTGATGTTTGGGAACGATTTGATGCAGAAAATTTACATATCGATTTAGGATCTGACCAAACATCACTTCACAATCCTTGGGCGGGAGGCTACTACCCTATTGGATTTACATTTGATGAGTCTAATGAAATGATGGCTAACAATCCAAATAAATTTAAAGAAGAAGTACAAAAAACATTGCGTCGTCATGCTATGGCAATTAATAAGCATACGGATAAAGGCACGTATTTCTTCGATTATGGAAATGCGTTTTTATTAGAAGCTTCCAGAGCGGGTGCGGATGTGTTTGCAGAAAATCATATTGATTTTAAATACAATAGTTACGTACAAGACATTATGGGTCCGATGTGTTTTGATTATGGGTTTGGCCCTTTTCGTTGGGTTTGTGCCTCAGGAAATCCTGAAGATTTAGCAAAAACTGATGCAATTGCTTGTGCAGTTTTAGAAGAAATGATGAAAAATTCGCCAGTTGAAATTCAACAACAAATGGCAGACAATATTCAGTGGATTAAAGGCGCTCAAGAGAATAAATTAGTTGTTGGTTCGCAGGCTCGTATTTTATATGCAGATGCAGAAGGTCGAATAAAAATTGCAGAAGCTTTTAATCAAGCTATAGCGCGAGGCGAAATTGGAATGGTAATTTTAGGAAGAGACCATCATGATGTTTCTGGTACAGATTCACCATACAGAGAAACGTCAAATATATATGACGGTTCCAGATTTACGGCAGATATGGCGATTCAAAATGTAATTGGAGATAGTTTTCGAGGTGCCACTTGGGTTTCAATACATAATGGCGGCGGCGTTGGCTGGGGCGAAGTCATAAACGGAGGTTTTGGCATGCTTCTTGATGGTACAAAAGAAGCATCTAAACGTTTGGAAATGATGTTGTTTTGGGATGTAAACAATGGAATATCGAGAAGAAATTGGGCTAGAAATGAAGGCGCAATATTTGCTATAAAAAGAGCAATGGAAGCACAACCTTTATTAAAAGTAACACTTCCAAACCTAGTTGACGAAAATTTATTAACTTAAATAATATAATATGAAATTAATTAAACTTCTTTCGGTTTTAGGATTTTTTATCCTTACATCTTGTTCATCTGTTTATGTAAATACAGATTATGACAAAAAAGCAAATTTTGCCGCTTACAAAACCTATGCGTACAATAAAAGCAGTATAGATAAATTAGAAATTTCAGATTTGGACAAGAAGCGTATTTTAAACGCTATTGATGCTGTAATGCCTACCAAACAATTTTCAAAATCTACAAATCCTGATGTTCTAATTAGTCTTTTTACAAAAGAAAGAGAACGGGTTAATGTTCATAACAATATGGGCTGGGGTCCAGGTTGGGGCTGGGGAATGGGCTGGGGAATGGGCTGGGGAATGGGAATGGGCTTCACGCACACAACCACAACTCCAGAAGGCACATTATATATTGATATTGTTGATGCAAAAACTAAAGAATTAGTTTGGCAAGGTATTGGAACGGGATATTTAACCACAAATTTTGAAAAGAAAGACGAACGAATTGCTGAATTTGTTACAAAAATTTTAGAGAAATATCCACCAATAATTAAATAAACCTATAATTAAAATTGAAAATTTAATCCTGATTCGTTTTTAAAACTATCAGGATTTTTATTTGTATAATAAAAATCATAATTTGATATAAAATTTATCGTAATTTTACTGAAACATCATAAATACCATTATGGAAACTAATTTTGAAAGTAACCCATTGATAGACAGGTTACCTAAACATTTAAAACAATTCATAATCCCACAAGATTATACAGACTACACACCAATAAATCAAGCGGTTTGGAGATATGTTATGCGTAAAAACGTAAATTATTTATCTAAAGTGGCACATAATTCTTATTTAGAAGGATTAGAAAAAACGGGGTTAGAAATTGACAATATTCCTAACATGTATGGTATGAATCGTATTTTGAAAGAAATAGGATGGGCTGCTGTAGCGGTTGATGGATTTATTCCACCAAGTGCATTTATGGAATTTCAAGCATATAATGTTTTAGTTATTGCTTGTGACATTAGACAATTAGAACATATTGAATATACACCAGCTCCAGATATTATTCATGAAGGTGCTGGACACGCTCCTATTATTGCCAATCCAGAATATGCAGAATATTTACGCCGTTTTGGGGAAATTGGCTGCAAAGCCATTTCATCTTCAAGAGATTACGAATTATACGAAGCCGTTCGATTATTATCTATCGTAAAAGAAGCAGAAGAAACTCCGGAAGCTGAAATTAAAGTTGCGGAAGACCAAGTTGAATTTTTACAAAACAACATGGGTGAATTATCTGAAATGTCAAAAATTAGAAATTTACATTGGTGGACAGTAGAATATGGCTTAATTGGAACAGTTGAAAACCCAAAAATATATGGTGCAGGTTTGCTGTCATCTATTGGTGAAAGTGCTTGGTGTATGACAGATGAAGTTAAAAAACTTCCCTACGATATCTCAGCAGCAGACCAAAGTTTTGATATCACCAAACCACAACCACAACTTTATGTAACGCCAGATTTTGCCAAATTAAGTTCTGTTTTAGAAGAATTTGCAAATAAAATGGCATTGCGAACAGGAGGTTTATCTGGAATTCAAAAATTAATTACTTCAAAAGCAATGGGTACTGCAGAGTTAAGTACTGGATTACAAATTTCAGGTGTTTTTACAAACGTAATTGAAAACGAAGGAAAACCAGTTTACATTCAAACCACAGGAAAAACAGCTTTATCGTATAGAGAAAAAGAATTAGTTGGACACGGAACAGCATCGCATCCTGATGGATTTGGTTCGCCAATTGGAATGTTAAAAGGCATTAACTTGGCCATTGAAGATATGGG
>JBIPOM010000176.1:0-4401 GCA_044379175.1 Flavobacterium sp.
AATTAGCGTTTTTCTATCTTTTGTTTTTACGAAAGGAAACAACTCTAAATCGTGTTTCATTTTGTCGTTTGGATTTGGATATTTGTTTGTTCCCAATAAAATTTCTTTACCAGAATCAAACAATCCTTGTTCTTTTAGTGCGCTTTCTGAAATTTTTCTTTGAATAGTGCCTTCAATTAATTGCGTGATAAAACCACCATTAGCTTCAATTTCTTTAAATACTTCTAAAGCTTTTTCTGCTAATTGTTCTATTAATGATTCAATATAATATGCGCCATCTGATGCATTATTTACTTTGTCGAAATAACTTTCCTCTTTTAATATTAGTAACTGATTTCTTGAAATTCTATCGCCAAATTCATTGTCTTTATGGTAAATAGCATCATATGCTAAATTAGAAACCGCATTGGCTCCACCTAAAATTGCCGACATACATTCGGTTGTAGTTCGTAACATATTTACATTATAATCGTAAATTGTTTTGTTGCGTTTTGTCGGCGTGGCAATGATGTGACAATCAAAATTATAATTGTACTCGTTAGCTAATGTATTGAAAAGCAAACGTAAAGCTCTAATTTTAGCGATTTCGAAAAAATAATTAGTGCCCACACTAACTTCAATAGAAATGGGCTGATTTATTTTTGAAATTCTATTGAAATATTCATTACAATGTGCTAAAGTATATGCCAATTGTTGCACCATATTGGCACCAGCGTTTTGATAAATTCCAGATTGAATATTTAAAAATGGAATACTCGAGTTTTTCGAAATTTCATTTAGTTTTTGAATATCTGAATTTAAGTTTTCATACCAATTTCCGTCTCTGCATAATTGACCAATTGGGTCTATTTGAATGATAAAATTATATTCGTTTTTAGCTGCGAAATTATTTAAAATTGCCACATATTCTTGCGATAGAAAAGGCAAAAAGAAATAATATACCACACTTTCTACGGGTAAATTATTCATTAATTTTGATAGGTCTGTTTTATCAGATTCAATGGTAAAACGAACACTTTCTGCACCGCGTTGTAAGCTTTCTTTTGCTTTTTTGTTAGACATTTGCACATCGTGAACAAAAATATTTTGCAAAATTTTAAATTCGGTAGCGTTGCTATTTGTTGGATGATTTATTATTTCTTCATCAGAATGGTAAAAAGGTTTTACTTTTATACCTTCTAAACTTTCCCAAATTAAGGTGTCATTATAATCTGCTCCTTTTAATTCAAATTGAATTTGTTGTTTCCATTGTTTTGATGAAACGGCATTAAAATCTTGAAATAATTGTGTTTTCATTGATTTGATTTTGATTTGAAAACTAATTTTTTTGAAGGTTATTTTTTAGCTTCAAGTATGCTGTCTTTTATTTTATCTTCTTCAAATTCTATGATGTAAATATCTTCGCTATCTCTTTTCATAAAGTATTTTTCGCGAGCATATTTTTCAGTCATATTATCGTTTTTTAAATTTTTTATTTTAATACTATCCTTTGCAATTTCAGAATTATAATATTCTTTATTATCGTTTAATTCATCAATTTGTTGATTTAAAAAACGATGCTCAAAATAAGAATAGTTATCAAAAAATAGCATCCAAACAATGAAAGCAATCAATGTTAAAGCGTATTTATTTCCAAAAAAACTTAGAAAAGGAAATTTCTGAACTAGTATTTGAATTTTTTTAAACATTATTTGTCAATTCGTTGATTAATTACAGCTCGCACAACATCAATTGCAACTGTATTGTATTTATCATTTGGTATTATGATATCTGCAAAGGCTTTTGTGGGTTCAATAAATTGATCATGCATGGGTTTCAATGTAGTTTGGTATCGTGTTAATACTTCTTCCATATCTCTTCCTCTTTCGGCAATATCTCGTTTTAGTCTGCGAATTAATCGTTCATCAGAATCCGCATGAACAAATACTTTAATATCAAATAAATCACGAATTTCTGGATTAGTAAATATTAAAATCCCTTCTACAATCATTACTTTTCTTGGATGTGTACTAATTGTATTATCGGTTCTGTTATGTGTAATAAAAGAGTAAATTGGTTGGTCTATCACTTTACCGGCTTTTAAATCTTTCAAATGAGAAATTAACAAATCAAAATCAATAGCTCGTGGATGATCAAAATTAATTTTAGTACGTTCTTCATATGACATACTGCTGGTTTCTCTATAATAAGAATCTTGTGAAATTACACCAACTTCTGCAGTTGGTAATTCATTCATAATTTGATGTACAACTGTAGTTTTTCCACTTCCAGTTCCGCCAGCAATACCTATAATAAGCATATATTATTTTTTTTTTAACAAAGATAAAAATATATACCATAAAAAAAATTCTATCCTTAGAGAAAAGATAGAATTTAATTAGTTATTTTTTAAATTGAATTAGTTATTGATTAATTAATTGTAATAGTTCATTTATCTTTTGTGGATTATTAAAAGCACCATTAAAAGAAGTTGTTACTGTTGCTGAACTATCGTCTTGCACACCACGTGAAGAAACGCAAAGATGTTTGGCATCAATAATAACTGCAACATCTTCTGTGTCTAATGCGTTTTTTAAATCTTCTGCAATTTGCATCGTTAATCTTTCTTGAACTTGAGGACGTTTTGCATAATACTGTACGATTCTATTTAGTTTAGATAAGCCAATTACTTTACCAGAGGAAATATATGCAACATGTGCTTTACCAAAAATCGGCACAAAATGATGTTCACAGTTAGAATAAAAAGTAATATTTTTTTCAACCAACATTTGATTATATTGGTATTTATTCTCAAAAAGTGCCATTTTAGGCTTGTTTTTTGGATTTAAACCGGAAAATATTTCTTCAATGTACATTTTTGCAACTCGTTCCGGAGTTCCTTTTAAAGAATCATCGGTTAAATCTAAATCCAATGCTTTCATAATTTCAGTAAAATGAAACGCAATAATTTCTTTTTTTTCAGTGTCCGATTTTGAAAACGCATTTGCTACCATTGGCGTTTCCAATGAAGTGAATAAATGATCGTTTCCTATATCTTCTACAGATATATTTGTAAGTATGTTGTCTTCAATCATAAAGTTTGATTTCATAAAATTTATTTTGTTTAACAAAAGTAATAAATAATTAAACAAAAAAGAAATATTTACATAATTATTTTATTTATAGTTTTATAAGATAAATATATTACTTTGATTTATAACATCTACTTCATTAGTTAAATTATAAAAAAAAACGACCTCAAAATAATTGAAGTCGTTTGTCGGGGTGGCAGGATTCGAACCTGCGGCCTCCTGCTCCCAAAGCAGGCGCGATAACCGGGCTACGCTACACCCCGTGAATGCGAGTGCAAATATACTCTTTAAATTTAAACTTCAAAATGATTTTCAATTTTTTTATTGGACAAAATAATTTTACATTTACACAACTTTATATTTTACTTATGAAAAAATATTTTTATATATTATTACTTCTAATTAGTTTAATTTCTTGTACGTCTAAACCAAGTAAAGAGGCTATTTTAAAAATAAATGGTTATTGGGAAATTGAAAAAGTATCTTTTCCAGATGGCAATAAAAAAGAATATCAAGTTAATGAATTTATAGATTTTATTTCAATAAAAAATTTAAAAGGAACCCGACAAAAAGTAGCGCCGCAACTTGACGGTACTTTTTTAAAAGGTGCTTTGCAAGATGAAATTAGAATTGTGGATAGTGTCAGTTGTTATTTTTTGAAAACGAATTCTAAATTTACCAAATGGGAAGAAAAAATTATTTCCGTTTCTGAAGATGAATTAGTTTTGGAAAATGAATCAAAAATTACATATTATTACAAAAAATTCGTGCCTTACAGTAAAAGAAAATAAAAATGAAACGATTTAATGACGATTTTTCTATTGGTGATGTAATGAAAGAGTTTATGAAATCAACGAAGTTGGAAGCAGGTTTAGATATCATAAATGTTAAAGAAACTTGGTATAAAATGATGGGACCCGCTTTTAAAAATTATACAGAACATATTGAATTAAAAAGACAAACGTTGTATGTTCAATTAAATTCATCAGTAGTAAAACAAGAATTGGAATACGGGAAATCCAAAATTATAAAAATGCTTAATGAAGAACTTGGAAAAGATTTGATTAAAGAAATTGTTTTTAGGTAGAAAAGGTAAAGGGTGTAAGGTCTTAGGTTAAAGGTCTAAAAAAAAAGGTGATTTGAAATTTCAAATCACCTTTTTTTATACGAATTTCTATTTTTAGAATTGCTCTCTTCCAGCAAAGTGGAAAGCACTTTCGATAGCAGCATTTTCATCTGAGTCTGAACCGTGAACGGCATTTTCTCCAATTGAAGTAGCATATTTTTTACGGATAGTTCCTTCAGCAGCATCAGCAGGGTTTGTAGCACC
>JBIPOM010000001.1:0-49143 GCA_044379175.1 Flavobacterium sp.
AACCTTAAACTTGAAACATTTTCTATCTTTGTCAAAAGAAAGAAAATTATTATGTCTGCAGAAGAAAAATCTTTAAATTTTATAGAACAAATTATAGAAGACGATTTAAAAAACGGTTTATCTCAAGATAAATTACGTTTTCGTTTTCCTCCAGAACCTAACGGATATTTGCATGTGGGTCACGCAAGTGCTATTTGCCTTAATTTTGGTTTAGGTAAAGATTATAAAGCGCCTGTTAATTTACGTTTTGATGACACAAATCCTTCAAAAGAAGAACAAGAATTTGTTGATGCAATAAAAAAAGATGTCGAATGGCTTGGTTTTGAATGGGATAAAGAATGTTATGCCTCTGATTATTTCCAGCAATTATACGATTGGGCGATAGAATTAATAAAAAAAGATAAAGCCTATGTGGATAGTCAGTCTTCTGAAGATATGGCCATTCAAAAAGGAACACCCACTTCACCAGGTACAGATTCGCCTTATAGAACACGTTCCATAGAAGAAAATTTAGATTTATTTACTCGCATGAAAAACGGAGAATTCGAAAAAGGAACTCACGTTTTACGTGCTAAAATAAGCATGAAGGCCAATAATATGCTAATGCGAGATCCTATCATTTATCGTATTATGCATGCTCATCATCATCGTACAGGTAATGATTGGTGTATTTATCCAATGTACGATTGGGCACATGGAGAAAGCGATTATTTAGAACAAATTTCGCATTCTTTTTGTACGTTAGAATTTTTACCACATAGAGAATTATATGATTGGTTTTTAAATCAAATTTATGATGAAACCAAAGTACGACCAAAACAAAGAGAATTTGCTCGTAGAAATTTATCACACACGGTTGTTTCTAAACGTAAATTATTACAATTAGTTGAAGAAAAGCACGTTACCGCTTGGGACGATCCGAGAATGAGTACGATTTCTGGAATGAGAAGACGCGGAATAACCGCAACTGCTATTCGTAATTTTGCTAATACAATCGGAATTGCAAAACGCACAAATTTAATTGATGTATCGCTATTAGATTTCTGTATTCGTGAAGATTTAAATAAAATTGCACCTCGTGTGATGGCGGTTTTAAATCCTATAAAACTAGTTATTACAAATTATCCAGAAGGAAAAGAAGAATGGTTAACAGCCGAAAACAATCCAGAAGAAGAAGTAATGACTTATAGAGAAGTACCTTTTTCTAAAGAATTATATATTGAAAGAGAAGATTTTCAAGAAGACGCACACAAGAAATTTTTCCGTTTAACTTTAGGAACCGAAGTACGTTTAAAAAACGCGTATATCATTAAAGGAGAATCAGTTGTAAAAGATGCAGAAGGAAATATTACCGAAATTCATTGTACTTACGATGTAGATTCTAAATCAGGTAGTGGTACAGAAGCAAGTAATAGAAAAGTAAAAGGCGTAATTCATTGGGTTTCTATAGCACACGCAATAAAAGCGGAAGTTAGATTATACGACCGTCTTTTTACACACGAAAACCCTGATGGCAACAAAGAGGTTGATTTTAAAGAATACATCAATCCAGAGTCTTTAAAAGTGATTACAGGTTATGTTGAACCAAGTTTACAAACCGCAAAAGAACTCGATCATTTTCAATTTCAACGCTTAGGTTATTTTTGTGTAGACAGAGATGCTTCAGCAGAAAAATTAGTTTTTAACAAAACCGTTGGATTAAGAGATACTTGGGCAAAAGTTTCTGAACAATAAAAAAAATTTATCATTCTGAATTTGTTTACTTCGTAAGTTAGAAAGCTCGGGTCAGAATAAATTTATATTTCAAACCTGCAAGGTGTTTTTCCTTGTAGGTTTTTTTTATTGCTTTTTTGTACTCGTTTTAAAAGTATTAGAAAAAACTATTAAAACAAGATTTAGTATAAATTTAATCTTTCAAAATAGGCTTTCATAAATAATTTTTAAAACAAAAACTTTTTTAGGTAATGTGTTTTTACATTATAATTACTAAAAACGTCTAAAATTGCTTTATTTTAATTTTAGCCCAAAAAACACCTGTCAGGATTCTTTTTTAAAAAATTAGACACAAAAAAACCACCAATTAGAAAAATTGATGGTTTCGTTTGTCATTCTGAACTTGTTTCAGAATCTAACATTTTTTATGCTTCACTAGTATCACTTGGATTATAATCCGTAGATGTATGATCGTTTTTTTTCTTCGCTCGTTTCGGCTGATTTTTCATCGTTTCACCAATTTGGTTGCTCGCTGTAAAACTTGCTACCATATTATTTAACATATCACTTCCGGCTTGTGGCGAGTTCGGTAATAAAATTAAATTACTATTTGTATCCGCTCCAATAGCTTGTAAGGTATCATAATGTTGAGTAACCACAATTAATGCCGAAGCTTCTTGGGAATTAATTCCAACATTATTTAATACTTCTACACTTTCAACTAAACCTCTTGCAATTTCTCTTCGTTGGTCTGCGATACCTTGTCCTTGTAATTTTTTACTTTCAGCTTCTGCTTTGGCTTTAGCTACAATTCTGATACGTTGTGCTTCTGATTCAAATTCTGCAGCTGTTTTTTCTCTATCGGCAGCATTAATTCTGTTCATTGCATTTTTTACTTGAATATCTGGATCAATATCGGTTACTAAAGTATTGATAATATCGTATCCGTAAGTAGTCATAGATTCGTTCAATTCACGTTTTACCGCAATAGCAATGTCGTCTTTTCTCAAAAACACATCATCTAAAATCAATTTTGGAACTTCGGCACGAACCACATCAAATACATAAGCCGTAATTTGATCGTGTGGATATTCTAATTTGTAAAACGCTTCGTACACTTTACTTTGAATTACGTTAAACTGAACCGAAACTTTCATTTTAATAAAAACATTGTCTTTTGTTTTCGTTTCAATAATAACGTCTAATTGTTGAATTCTAAGATTTACTCTTCCGGCAATTCTATCAATTACAGGAATTTTTAATTGCAATCCAGAACTTCTAATGCTTGTAAATTTTCCAAATCGCTCTATTACAACAGCGGTTTGTTGCTTTACGGTAAAAAAGGAACTTAGTAAGATAAATAATCCTAAAACAAGGATGAAAATGATAATTGGAGACATAAGTGATAATTTAAAGTTATACTAATTATACGTTGCTTTTGTGTAAAAGTTACAAGAAGTACAAATTATCACTTATATCTTTTTTTCTTTATAAAGTTGCGATCGTTCTTTCAATTCTGCTTATTGTTTCTTCTTTTCCAATTAGTTCAATAATATCAAACAAATGCGGACCTTTTAAAGCGCCAACTAAACTCAATCGTAGTGGTTGCATTACTTTCCCCATACCAATTTCGTTTTTCGTCATCCAGTCTTTTAATAAGGTTTCTATGTTTAAAGATCTAAAATCTTCAATATTTTGTAATTGCTCTTTTACTTGTTTCATCAAATCTGGCGTTTCTTCTTTCCAGTTTTTAGCCGCTTTTTCATCGTAAGACGTTGGCGCAACAAAGAAATAATCGGCTAAATCCCAAAATTCTGTTATAAAATTAGCGCGTTCTTTAATTGAAGTAACTACTCTTGTAATATCTAAAGAAGTTGAAATTCCTTTTTCTTCTAAGATTACTTTAAACGCTTCGGCTAAACTTTCATCCGTTTGTTTTTGTAAGTATTGATGATTGAACCATTTGTTTTTCTCTGGATCAAATTTTGCACCTGATTTATGAATTCGTTTTAAATCGAATTTTTCAATAAGTTCTGCTAAACTAAATATTTCTTGTTCCGTTCCGTCATTCCAACCCAATAATGCCAAAAAGTTAATTACGGCTTCAGGGAAAAACCCGGCTTCTTTGTAGCCTTTCGATATTGTCATGCTGGAAGCATCTCTCCATTCTAAAGGAAATACAGGAAACCCTAATTTATCACCATCACGCTTGCTTAATTTTCCGTTCCCTATAGGTTTTAAAATCAAAGGCAAATGTGCAAATTCCGGCGCTTCCCAACCAAACGCTCTATATAACATTACGTGTAAAGGCATAGAAGGCAACCATTCTTCACCTCTAATTACATGCGAAGTTTCCATTAAATGATCATCAACAATATTTGCCAAATGGTAGGTTGGCATTCCGTCTGATTTAAACAATACTTTATCGTCAAGTAAATTAGTTTCAAACGAAACATGTCCTCGAATTAAATCTTGTGTTGATAAAATATTTCTTTCGCCTTTTTGTCCATTAAACATTTTAAAACGAATTACATAAGGCTTTCCAGAGTTAATTTTTTTATTTAATTCTTGTTCAGACAGACCTAAAGATGTATCTAAATTATTTCTAGTTTCCCAATTGTATATAAATGTTTTTCCTTCTGTTTCTGCTTGTTTGCGCAATTCGTCCAGTTTTTCAGGAGTATCAAACGCATAATATGCCCACCCAGATTGAATTAATTCATCGGCATATTGCTTGTACATTTCTTTTCTATCCGATTGACGGTACGGTCCAAATTTTTCATTTTTTCCAATGGTTTCATCAGGAGAAATTCCTAACCATTCTAAAGCTTCAAAAATATAATTTTCAGCTTCTGCTACAAAACGAGTTTGGTCGGTATCTTCAATACGTATATAAAAAGTACCGCCGTGTTTTTTGGCAAATAAATAATTAAAAAGCGCAGTTCTTACGCCACCAATATGTAAAGGCCCTGTTGGACTAGGGGCAAATCGTACTCTTACCGGTTTGTTCATTTATATTAATTTTTGTCAAAGATACTATTTTAAAATTCCAAAAGTAAAATTCCAAACTCCAAATACTGTAAAAATTGGAATTTGGAATTTAAAAATTTGGAATTTATTTTATCGTTGATTTTTTTTGTAATTTTATCGGTTATAAACAAATTAGTAACAATTTTGGAAAAGAAAGCTATAATTTACGACAAACTGGAAGGCTTTATCAAAAAGTTTTACACGAATGAGTTAATAAAAGGAGTACTTCTTTTTATAACCATTGGTTTATTATATTTTATTTTTACCTTTCTAATCGAATATTTTCTTTGGTTTGATTCATTAGGTAGAACCATATTGTTTTGGCTATTTTTGTTGGTAGAAGCACTATTATTGTTTAAATTTATTGTGATACCAGTATCAAAATTATTTAAAATTCAAAAAGGGTTAAACTACACAGAAGCTTCAAAAATCATCGGAACACATTTTGATGAAGTGCAAGATAAACTTCTTAATTTTTTACAATTATCAAATACAACTGAGCCATCAGAGTTGGTGTTGGCTTCTATTGAACAAAAAGCAAAAAACTTACAACCCATCCCGTTTTCAAACGCTATAAATTTTAACGGGAACAAAAAATATTTGCCTTTTGCGTTGATTCCGCTTTTGTTTATTTTATTTTTCTATATTTCTGGAAATTCGGATGTGATTTCTAAAAGTTTTGCAAGAGTGGTTCAATACGATACTAATTTTGAAAAACCAGCTGCGTTTAAGTTTGAAATTATTTCGAACAATTTACTCGTGGAACAAAATAAATCTTTTAAATTAGTTGTAAAAACTGTGGGTTCGGTTATTCCTGAAAACGCATCAATTTTAATTAACAATGAAGAATATTTTTTAGAAAACACATCACCTGGAAATTTCACCTATCAATTTGATAATGTTCAGAAAGACATTACATTTCATTTAAAATCGAATGATATTACTTCTTCAGATTATGTTCTAAATGTGGTTAACGTGCCTACCATTTCTTCGTTTACGATGCAATTGAACTTTCCAAATTATTTAGGTAAAAAACCAGAAATTATTCAAGGTACAGGAAATGCAGTTATTCCCGAAGGAACATGGGTTACTTGGAAAATAAATACATTTGCTACTACTGAAGTGGCTTTTAAAAAGGAATCAAATTCTGATTTATTTAGCAAAAAAGACAATCAATTTTTCCACACAAAACGAATTGTAAACACAACAGATTATCAAATTTCAATTTCTAATTCTCGTTTAAAAAACTACGAAAACCTTCAATATAAACTAACTATTTTAAAAGATCAGTTTCCAAGTATTTCAGTAACCGAAACCCCAGATAGTTTAAAATTAAAACAAAAAGTAATTATCGGACAAGTTTCTGATGATTATGGTATGTCTAAATTACAAGTAGTGTTTTATGACAAAAACAAACCAAATATAATTTTCAAGAAGGGCTTGATTTTAAAAAACAAAGTGGTGGACCAATTTGTATACGCTTTTCCTGACGGAATTGCCTTACAACCCGGAATTAATTATGAATATTATTTCGAAGTGTTTGATAATGATGTAGTTAATGGTTTAAAATCGTCAAAGTCATCCTTTTTTTCACATTCTGAATTAACAAAAGAGCAAAAAGAGCAAAAATCTCTTAAAGAACAGCAATCAAACATCAATAGTTTACAAAAAGCACTGGACAATCAAGACAAGCAATTTGAAGCATTGGACAAACTTAAAAAGCTTGACAAACAAAAGGACAACCTAGATTATAAAGACCAAAAGAAAATTCAAGATTTTATTAATCGTCAAAAACAACAAGACGAAATGATGAAAGAATTTTCTGAAAAAATGAAGGAAAATCTGGAACAATTTAAGCCTGAGCAAAAAGACGAAATGAAACAAGAGCTTTTAAACCGTTTAGAAAAAAACGAAAAACAAGCGGCAAAAAATGAAAAGCTTTTAAAGGAACTTGAAGAGTTGACTAAAAAATTAGAAAAAGAAGAATTGTTTGATAAAGCAGATAAATTAAAACAACAAGCCAAAACGCAACAAAAATCTTTAGAGCAGTTAGTAGAACTTACTAAACGATATTATGTTGAACAAAAAGCAGAACAATTGGCGGATAAATTAGACAAATTAGCAAACAAACAAGACAAACTTTCAGATAAAGAAAGCCCATCAAAAGAAGATCAAGAAAAGCTTTCAAAAGAGTTTGACGATTTAAAAAAAGAACTTGACGCCTTAGATAAAGAAAACAAAGAATTGAAGTCGCCTATGGATATTCCAAACGATAAAGGCGATCAAAAAGACGTAGACCAAGAACAGCAAAAAGCAGAAGATAATTTAGAAAAGAAAGACCAAAAACAAGCCAAAAAGAATCAAAAATCGGCAGCTCAAAAAATGAAAGAAATGAGCCAAAAAATGTCTGAATCTATATCTTCTGGTGAAATGGAAGATAATGCGGAAGACGCTAAAGTAATGCGTCAAATTTTAGATAATTTATTATCTTTTTCATTCGATCAAGAAAAGGTAATGAAACAATTTAAGGCAGTTTCTAATTCGAAATCTAACGTAAGCGCGTTGTTAAAAAACCAGCAAGATTTAAAAACGCAATTCAAGCATGTTGACGACAGTTTGTTTGCTTTGTCTTTGCGCCAACCCAAGCTTTCTGATTTGGTTTTAAAAGAAGTTGAAGAAATTCATTATAATTTAGATAGGTCTATTGAAAATTTAGTTGCCACTACTCGTGCAAAAGGAATTTCACACCAACAATTCACTTTGTCTTCTGCTAATAAATTAGCCGATTTTCTTAGTAATGTGCAAAGCGAAATGAGCATGAGCATGTCTTCTTCTTCGGGCGGTGGTAAACCCAAACCAGGAAAAGGAAAAGGCGACCAGTTGTCAGATATTATTTCTAAACAAAAAGGCTTGGGCGACAAAATGAAAGATGGTAAACCAAAACCCGGCGAAGGTAAAAAACCCGGTGAAGGCAAAAAAGGCGGTCAAGAAGGCGAAGGCGGTTCTCAAGGTAATGAGGGAAAAGATGGCGAAGGCGATGCGGGTAAACTATTGGAAATAATTAAAGAACAACAAGAGTTGCGTGAGTCGTTGCAGAATGAACTAAACAAAAACGGAATGGGTGGCAATGGTCAAAACGCCTTAAAACAAATGAAAGAACTAGAAAAGCAATTAATCAATAAAGGGCTTACTCAAGACAATATTAATCGTGCACTTCAAATTAATCACGAATTATTAAAATTAGAATCCGCACTTAAACAACAAGGACAAGACACGAAAAGAGAATCAAATACGAACAAAACAGATTTTCTAGGAAGTAACAAACCCCTTCCTCCTGCCCTTTTAAATTATTTAAAAAGTGTGGAAATATTAAACAGACAAAGCTTACCTTTGCAACCCAATTTTAATACCAAAGTGCAACAATATTTTAAAAGTAATGATTAGTTTTAATTACGAGTCTGATTTTATTTTAGACCAAGAAGAATATTTTGCTTCTTGGATAGAAACCATTATAACTTCTGAAAGTAAAATCGTAGGAGAAATTTCTTATGTTTTTTGTGACGATGAATACTTACACGCTATTAATATGCAGTATTTAAACCACGACACACTTACAGATATTATTAGTTTTGATTATACAGAAGGCGATATAATTAGTGGCGATATTTTTATTTCTATTGAAAGAGTTAAAGATAACGCTATTGATTTTGAAGTTTCTTTTGAGGAAGAATTAAAACGTGTTTTAGCTCACGGTGTTTTACATTATTGCGGATATAAAGATAAAACAGAAACAGACGCCGCATTAATGCGTAGTAAAGAAGAAGAAAAAATTAAGTTGTTCCACGTGGAACTATAGTATAATAATTTGTTCTTTTTGTTCCACGTGGAACAAAAAGATTTTTAAATTTACCACGTGTTTCACGTGGAACAAAAGATATGTTTCAAGAAAAATATGACGTAATTGTTGTAGGCGCCGGACACGCAGGTTGCGAGGCAGCTGCTGCTTCCGCTAATATGGGTTGTAGCACTTTATTGGTTACTATGAATTTGCAAAATATTGCTCAAATGTCTTGTAATCCAGCGATGGGAGGTATTGCAAAAGGTCAAATTGTTCGTGAAATTGATGCCTTAGGCGGTTATTCAGGTATTGTTTCTGATGTAACGGCCATTCAGTTTAAAATGCTCAACCTTTCAAAAGGCCCCGCAATGTGGTCGCCTCGTTGTCAGTCAGACCGTATGCGTTTTGCTGAAGAATGGAGAATGATGTTAGAAGGAACGCCAAATTTAGATTTCTATCAAGAAATGGTTTCGGGTATTGTAACTGAAAAAAATCACATCGTTGGTATTAAAACATCTTTAGGTTTAGAAATTAAAGCTAAAACGGTAGTGCTTACAAATGGAACGTTTTTAAACGGCTTAATTCATATTGGTGACAAACAATTTGGTGGAGGACGTGCAGGTGAAAGCGCTTCTTTTGGAATTACAGAAGATTTATTAAAATTAGGTTTTGAATCTGGCAGAATGAAAACAGGAACACCACCTCGCGTAGACGGTCGTTCTTTAGATTATTCCAAAATGATTGAACAGCCTGGAGATGTAAACCCTTCTAAGTTTTCGTATTCTGACGTTACAAAACCGTTAACAGAACAACGTTCTTGTTTTATGACTTATACTTCAGAATTGGTACACGATTTATTACGAGAAGGTTTTGATAGAAGCCCTATGTTTAATGGTAGAATTAAATCTATCGGACCAAGGTATTGCCCTTCTATTGAAGATAAAATCAACCGTTTTGCTGATAAAGAACGTCATCAATTGTTTATTGAGCCAGAAGGATGGAAAACCTGCGAAGTATATGTAAACGGTTTCTCAACCTCGCTTCCAGAAGATGTGCAATTTAAAGCCTTACGCTCTGTGGAAGGATTTGAAAACGTGAAGTTTTTCCGTCCAGGTTATGCTATTGAGTACGATTACTTCCCTCCTACGCAATTGAAGCATACTTTAGAAACAAAATTAATTAATGGTTTGTATTTTGCCGGACAGATTAACGGTACAACTGGTTATGAAGAAGCTGCTTCTCAAGGTTTAATGGCTGGAATTAACGCAGCATTACAAGTACAAGAAAAAGAACCATTAATATTAAAACGAGATGAAGCGTATATTGGTGTTTTAATTGACGATTTAATCACAAAAGGAACAGAAGAACCTTATAGAATGTTTACTTCTCGTGCAGAATATAGAACCTTATTACGACAAGATAATGCCGATTTAAGATTAACACCTAAAGGATATGGAATTGGTTTAGCGAAAGATGATCGTTTGAAGCGAATGGAATATAAATTAGATGCTTCTGAAAAATTTGTTACTTTCTTTAAAGAAACAAGTATAAAAGCAGAAGTTGCTAATCCTGTTTTAGAAGCTAAAGGATCTAGTTTGATGACGCAAGGGGATAAAATGTTTAAAGTGTTTTCTCGTCCACAAATTGATTTAGATGATATTTTAAAGTTCGAAGCCGTTACAGATTATATTTCAGAGAATAATTTAGATCAGGAAGTTATTGAACAAGCCGAAATTCAAGTGAAATATTCTGGTTATATCGAAAAAGAGAAAAATCACGCGGATAAAGTGAATCGTCTTGAAGACGTTCGCATTCCAGATAACTATGATTTTGAAAAAATTAAAGCGATTTCTATTGAAGCGCGTCAAAAACTAACAAAAATTAAGCCAACAACTATTGCACAAGCCTCACGTATAAGCGGTGTGTCACCAAGTGATATTTCGGTACTACTAATTCATATGGGAAGATAAATGTATTTACGATTTGATATTTTGGATTTACGATTTAATCGTTTCGTAAATCCAAAATATCAAATCGTAATTTTCAGGTTCCACGTGAAACAACCTTGTTAAAGCCAATAAATAAAGAGTAAATGAAATTTTTAGAAGAAAACCAATTTATACTAGTTAAAGATCATTCCGTTTCAAAAGAAACATTTTCCTTGTTGTATAACAAAGAATATGATATATTAAAAACACACCCTACTCCATCATTAGATGTTTTACCAAAGTATTACGAAAGCGAAGATTATATTTCACACACGGATGGTAAAAGAACCCTATTTGAAAAAATATATCATTTAGTAAAACGAAATGCTATTAAAGGAAAGGTTGCTTTAATTACGAAACAACATCAAAATAAAGGCCATTTATTAGATATTGGTTGTGGCACTGGCGATTTTTTAGTGGAAGCCAAAAACCAAGGTTGGACTATTTTGGGTTTCGAACCTAATTCTGATGCGAAAGCATTGGCAAATCAAAAAGGCGTTTTGTTTACAGATGATATTTTTGCTTTACCAGACAACACGTTTGATGTGGTAACTATGTGGCACGTTTTAGAACACGTACCAAATTTAACAGAATACATAGTTAATTTAAAACGAATTGTTAAGTCACAAGGAACCATTATTATTGCGGTCCCAAATTATAAATCGTATGACGCAAAATATTATAATCGTTATTGGGCAGCGTATGATGTGCCTCGTCATTTATGGCATTTTTCAAAAACCAGTATAAAAAGATTGTTTTCTGATGTAGATATGGAATTGAAAAAAGTGAAACCTATGTGGTTTGATAGTTTTTATGTTTCTTTATTATCTGAAAAATATAAAAACGGAAAAATGAGTTTCGTAAAAGGATTTTTAATTGGTTTTATTTCAAATGTGTCAGGATTGTTCAAAAATGAGTTTTCATCACACATTTACATCATAAAAAACAAGTAAAACGCAAAATAAAGCCATTTTAAGGACAGTTTTAATCAAAAACATTAAATCATATTACTAAAAAAAGATATTTTAAGAAACCGGCGTTTAATCAAACCGGTTTTAATAGTAAATACTTATCGTTTTTTTAAAACGACATAAGATTTTCTTATAGTCCTTGTTTTATAATTTATTTTAAAAAAAAAATTAAAAATTAAAAGAAACCTATTATTTTTACCAAAATTAAAAAATGGTTTTCCAAAAACCGATTACCTATTTAATAATCCTATTATAAAAAAATGAAAAAATTAGTAAGCATTGTTGCATTAAGTGTAGCATTAATTTCTTGTCAAGAAACAACAACTTCAAAAGCTGAATTTAAAACAGGTTATATTGACTCTGGTGTTTTATTAAAAGACTATGAAAAATTTAAAGATGAAAACGAGAAGTTTAAAGTAAAAGCTGAAGAAATGGGTCGTCCTATCGAAGCTAAAGAAAGACAATTACAAGCAGAAAAAGATGCTTTTCAACGTAATGCACAAGCCAACGGTCAAGCTTGGGCACAACAAAAATATGCCGAATTACAACAAAGATCTCAACAAGTAGCTCAAGAAAAAAACGAAGCGTACGGTAAAATAGATCAAGAAGCTGCAAAATTACAAGATACTTTAATAAAACAAGTTAAAAAGTATATTAAAGATTATGGCAAAAAAGAGAAATTTGATTATATTTTCACTACATCAGACGATATGCCAACTGTAATTCATGCAAAAGATTCGTACAACTTAACGAATAAGATACTAAAAGAGTTAAACGAACAATACAAAGTAACAAAAGAAAAAAAATAACAATTAAGCCTTGAGAAATCAGGGCTTTTTTATTTTTTAGTATTTTGAATTTGTTTCAGAAATTTTTTTCTATTAAATTTGTTAAACAACTAATAACTCAATTCTTTGCCATTCACTTTAACTTAAATTACACGCCAAATGAAACATATTTCAAAAGCTGCTCAGTACACCTTACAATTTATCAACCAAACCAACAAATCTGTTTTTTTAACAGGTAAAGCAGGCACCGGAAAAACCACACTTCTTAAAGAAATTATTGCCACATCACACAAAAACACAGTAGTAGTGGCTCCTACAGGAATTGCCGCACTTAATGCAGGAGGCGTTACCATTCATTCTATGTTTCAATTGCCGTTTGCGGCCTTTATTCCTGATTATAAAGTTATAAATTCCAATTCGTATCAATATAAATTTGAAACTAAGAGCACAATTAGCAAGCATTTCCGAATGAATGGCACGAAAAAACAAGTGCTTGTTAATTTAGAGTTGTTAATAATTGATGAAGTATCTATGCTTCGTCCTGATGTGTTGGACGCAATAGACTTTATGTTGCAAAAAGTACGTCGAATTGATGCGCCTTTTGGTGGCGTTCAAGTGCTTTTTATAGGCGATTTATTACAATTACCGCCCGTAATTAAGCAAGAAGAATGGTTCGAATTAAAGAACTATTATCAAGGAATGTTCTTTTTTCATTCGCAAGTAACTCAACAAAATCCACCGCTATATATTGAATTGGATAAAATTTATCGTCAAGACGACGAAGTATTTATCTCTATTTTAAATAACTTAAGAAATAATAAAATTACGACGGAAAATATTGCGGTATTAAACCAATATGTACATCCAAATTTTAATATAAAAAATCATAATGGTTGTATCATAGTCACCACGCACAATGCCAAAGCAGACGAAATTAATAAAGAGGCTTTAACAGAATTAAAAACCAAAACAGTTTCTTTTTTTCCTGAAATTATTGAAGATTTCCCCGAAAAAATGTATCCTATTGAACCAAAAATGGATTTAAAAGTGGGTGCGCAAGTAATGTTTATTAAAAACGACACCTCTTTTGAAAAAAATTATTTTAATGGAAAAATAGGGAAAATTACCTCTTTAGCTGAAAAAGAAATTTTGGTATATTTTGAAGAAGAAAACAAAACCGTTGAAGTGGATTTATTTACTTGGGACAACATAAAATATACGGTAAATCCCGACACCAAAGAGATTGAGGAAACCGTTGTAGGAACATTTAGTCATTATCCATTAAAATTAGCTTGGGCCATAACAGTGCATAAAAGTCAAGGACTAACATTTGACAACGCTGCATTAGATGTTTCACGTGTTTTTGCACCTGGACAAGCGTATGTGGCTTTGTCCCGACTTCGTTCGTTAAAAGGCTTAATTTTGCTTTCTCCGATACAATTAAACGGCATTTCTTCCGATACCGAAGTATTAAATTATGCGAATAATAAGGCAGATGAAATCGTACTAGAAAAATCATTAGCATTAGAAACGAAGCATTTTTTACGATTAGAATTATGTAAAAGTTTCGATTTCAGACAGTTGGCACAAGAATGGCGCAATCATTTATTTTCTTATAATGACGAAGTAGCCAATTCATCTAAATCAAAATATCGAATTTGGGCACAACAAAACGAAAGCATTGTGGCGGCTTTATTGGATTCTTCTCAGAAATTTAGCAATCAAATCCAGAAAATTTGTTTTCAAGAAGTTATTGATATTCCCTTTTTAGCGGAACGATGCGAAGCGGCTTATCAGTATTATTTTAAAACATTAGATTACCAGGTAACCGATTTGCTTTTAAAAATTGCAGAAGTAAGTAACCTAAAAAAATCTAAAACGTTTCACGATGAACTTTTGGAACTTGAAGAAATTCAAGTAAAAACAGTTTTACAATTGAAAAAATCAATGCTGTTGATTAAAAATTTAGTAAATGGAATTGATTTTAATAAAAACACCATGTCGTCTGATGAAATGAAGTTTTATAAAATTAATAAAATCGCTTCGTTATCTGAAAAATTTAAAGAAATTGATGGTTTTGTAGCCAAAGATCATTCGGAAACTTTTAGTAAGAAAACCAAAGCCAAAAAAGATAAATCAACGGAACCTAAAACATCTACAATCGAAATCACATTAGAACTTTGGAAACAAAATCTATCAGTGGAAGAAATTGCAGCCAAACGAAAAGTCACTGTTGGTACGATTTATTCGCATTTTACGAAACTTATTCAAATGGAAGCGCTAACCATTTCAAATATTATGTCCGATGAAAAAATTGCGGCATTGGAAGAAGCATTTAAGGACTACAATGATGAAGGTTTGGGTATTTTAAAAGAAAAATATGGCAATCAATTCTCTTGGGAAGAATTGCGTTTGTTTAAAGTAAGCTTGAAGAATTAAGCATATAGTTTCACCACACACTTTGTCACCCTGAAAGGGTCTCGCGCAACATTAATAATTTTAACCGCCAAAATCAATGATCGAATTTACAGAAGGAATTTATAATTTTTACGTTTATATTCTGACAAATAAAGCAAAAACAGTGCTTTATACAGGAATGACCAATAATCTAAAAAGAAGATTACAAGAACACAAATCAAAATTAAATCCAAATAGCTTTACTGCAAAATATAATGTATCGTACCTACTTTATTTTGAACATTATGGTTGGGTTCAACAAGCAATTGAAAGAGAAAAAGAAATTAAATTAATGAAACGAGATCGGAAACTTGAACTCATTAAAAAATTCAATACAAATTTAGATTTTTTAAACGATACGATTTGACTTGAGATGCTTTCAGCAAGACAAACCGTAAGAAAAAAAGTGAATCTAACAAAACACAACCCAACGTTTGTCACCCTGAAAGGGACTCGCACAAGGTTTTACAATTCAATAAAAAGAGATGCTTTCAGCAAGATAAACTGTACGTATAAGTTACAACCAATACACACCCAACAAAGCTGGAATTAAATAAATAACAATCGTTCTAGCGCCGTCATAATCTTTTGCTACTCTTTGGCCAAAAAGCAATAACAAAAGCGTTATACACGAAACCATACAAGCATAATCTCCCATTATTGTTCGACCACTTGTAATGTTTTCAGCAATTCCCATAATAGACAATACACCAGCTACAATTTCTAAAGCTAAGATAGTAAGTAAAGCCGCTGGCACTTGGTTTTTTAAAAAAGTTTGAGAAAAATGACCTTTTAACCAACTTACATTTCCGTTCCAATCAGCAATTTTATCATATCCTGATTGTAAAAATGTAATCGCTAAAAAAGCAAGTAATAGTAGTGCAAATTCATTCATAGTATTTGTTTTATTTATTAGTTATTCAAAAAGCAATTAGCAACTATCTGAACTTTTATTAGTCAAACAGTTAAAACTATGTGTTTAATTCAATTCTTTTTTATGCAACAAGCGCGTTAACTTAATCGATAAATCGGTTAAAATAATAGTGCTATTTCCGTTTCTTTCAATATGATAAATGGCGTCTTCCAATTCTTTAAAAATATCCGCAATATTATTTCCGTGAACAAAAGGCGCAAATTTTTCTAGTTTAAAATTCTCAAAATTAGGTTCTAAATACACCAAATCACTAGCTTGATAATTCAACAACAACGCTTGACGAAAAAATTGAATACAAAATTGTAAAAAGTTTTTTTGCGTTTCTCTTCCTTCTTTTGAAATAGTACTGCTCCAAGAAATTAAATCGGAAATTACGCTGGCGTTTCCTTTTGCTTTAAAAGCGGCTCTCACCCAGTTGATAAACCATTCTTCAAATACAGAATCATCACCATCTTGATTTAAGAAATGTAGGGCTTTGTTGTAATTACCTTCACTTTGATGGGCTATTTTTTTTGCTAAATTTGCCTCAACTTGATGACTGAAAATTAACGTATCAGTTATAATTTGTTCCGGTAAGGCTAAAAAATCAACTACTTGACAACGCGAAATAATCGTTTGCAATAAACTGTCAACACTTTCAGAAATTAAAATAAACACTGTTTTTTCTGGTGGTTCTTCTAATAATTTTAGTAATTTATTTGCAGCATCTGTTCTCATTTTATCAGCCATCCAAATGATCATTACCTTATAGCCACCTTCGTATGCTTTTAAAGATAAATTTTTATTAATTGCTGCCGATTCTTTAACGCTTATAATCCCTTGTTTTTTAGGAATTTCTAATTTTTTATACCAGTCAAATAAACTTCCATAAGGATTTTCTTTAACAAAACTGCGCCACTGATCTAAAAAATTCGTGCTAACTACATTATCACCTTTTACATCATCTGTAGCCGTAATGGGATACACAAAATGCATATCGGGATGCGAAATATGTTCAAATTTTAAATTACAAGCACTGTTTCCTGTAGTGTTTTCGCCGTAGGTATTATTACATAAAATGTACTGCGCATAAGCAATAGCCATTGGCAAGGTTCCTGAACCTTCAGGGCCAATAAACAATTGCGCATGCGGAATCCGTCCTGCGTTTGCAGTGGTAATTAAATAGTTTTTAATGTGGTCTTGGCCTAGTATATCTTTAAATAACATGTAGCAAATATAAGCGATTTTTATCTTGGTTTTAAAATCAAACATTTATATTTGCAAACAACACAAACCATAAACCACAAACCCATTTCCTATGAAAACGATCTTCGACATCAATTTTAAAAACAAAAAAGCGTTAATTCGAGTAGATTTTAATGTGCCTTTAGACGAAAATTTTAACGTTACAGATGCGAATAGAATTGAAGCCGCAAAACCAACTATTGATAAGATTTTAAATGATGGTGGAGCTGTTATTTTGATGTCGCACTTGGGAAGACCAAAAGGAAAAGAAGAGAAATATTCTTTAAGCCATATTGTTTATAAAATTGAAGAAGTTTTAGGAAAAAAAGTAACATTTGCTTCAGATTGTAGAGGTGAGATTGCTAAAGAAGCCGCTGCAAATCTTCAAAATGGCGAAATATTAGTATTGGAAAATTTACGTTTTTATACTGAAGAAGAAGCTGGAGACGTTGGATTTTCTAAAGAATTAGCAAGTTTGGGTGATGTGTATGTAAACGATGCCTTCGGAACAGCACACAGAGCGCACGCTTCAACTACAATTATTGCAAACGAATTTCCAAATGATAAATGTTTCGGCGCTTTATTAGCAAAAGAAATTGAAAGCATCAATAAAGTTTTAAAAAACTCTGAAAAACCAGTTACAGCAATACTTGGAGGAAGTAAAGTTTCGTCTAAAATCACGATTATCGAAAACATTTTAGACAAAGTAGATCATATGATTATTGGCGGTGGAATGACGTTTACGTTTATCAAAGCAATGGGTGGAAATATTGGTGATTCTATTTGCGAAGACGACAAAATGGATTTGGCTTTAGACATTATGAAACAAGCCACTGCAAAAGGTGTGAAAATTCACTTACCTGTAGATGTTTTGGCCGCTGATGCCTTTTCAAATGACGCCAACACACAAGTGGTAAATGTGGCTGAAATTCCAGCTGGATGGCAAGGTTTGGACGCGGGTCCGAAAACATTAGAGCAATTTAAAGAAGTTGTTTTACACTCAAAAACCATACTTTGGAACGGACCAATCGGTGTGTTTGAATTGCCAACGTTTGCTAACGGTACCATTTCCCTTGGCGATTTTATTGCCGAATCTACTAAAAACGGCTGTTTCTCTTTAGTAGGCGGGGGTGATAGCGTGGCAGCGGTAAAACAATTTGGATTAGAAGACAAAATGAGTTACGTTTCTACGGGTGGCGGTGCGATGCTAGAAATGTTAGAAGGAAAAACATTACCAGGAATTGCTGCTATTTTAAGTTAGTTGTTGTTTTAGAATATCAAAAATTAAATGATTTCTGGCTTTTGCTTATCAAAACCAGAAATTATTAATATGAGAATGAACTTTAGGATATAAATCAATTTGACATTGTTACTTGATAAATAATAAATTCAGTTAAAATGACACAAGAACACAACTACAAACTAACTACGGAATGGACAGGCAATACAGGAGAAGGAACTAAAAACGTTCGAACATACGATCGTAGCCACACAGTTAGCATTCAAGGAAAACCTGAATTATTTCTAACAACTGATAATCCTGCCGTTGGTGACAAATCAAAATTAAATCCGGAAGATTTATTAGTTTCAGCTATTTCTTCTTGTCATATGCTTTCTTACTTGTATTTGTGCTCATTAGATGGAATCGTAGTGACAGCTTACACCGATAATGCCACTGGTATTATGATTGAACAGGCAAGTGGCGGCGGAAACTTTAAAGAAGTAACTTTAAATCCAATTTTTCATGTATCAGACGAAAGTATGGTAGAAAAAGCAATTGAATTACATCACAAAGCTCACGAAATATGCTATATCGCTAATTCCGTGAATTTTGAAGTAAAGTGTAATCCCACTTGCATAGTAGCATAAATTAAAATTTAACCCTTTAATTATTGCTTTTTAGTAATTTTAGGTCAACATTAACTCCCAAAATTAAGGCAACTGTACTTTTTTAATATTGTTGCTCTCCCACCACATCACCGACGAAATCCCTAAAAAAACGTTAAAACGTAAAATTTAAACGTTAAAAGTTGGGTTGTTAGCAATAAATAAAATATATTTGCGTTTATACAAGTAATTGTATATTAATGATTTAGATAAAATGCTCCGGTAGTTATGGAGAAAAAACAAATAAAAGCATGAAAAAAATAGTTCTACTAACCCTTGGTCTTTTTCTGTCAAACGTAATGTTGGCACAAGAAAACAAGGAGATAAATCCAACCCTTTTTACACCAAAAATATCGTATTTAGATTCGCTAAAAGCTACGTTTTCAAACCACGCTACAAGTAATTGTATCGATGAAAGATGGCTGAAAGAATTGTCTGATGCTACCTTGTCAAATGAAATGTTTTTTGATATTGAAAACATGAACATCGACGAGGAAGTGGCCTATAACTTAGACACGGAAGTGTTAAAAAAACGATTACGAAAATTAGACGTGCAATCGCCGTTTGTTATTGAGTATAATCCCGCTTTAGAAAACGTAATCAAATCTTTCTTAAAAAACAGAACTAAAAGTTTTGAAAGACAAATGGCACTTGCAGAATATTATTTTCCATTATTTGAAGAAAAATTGTCAAAATACAATTTGCCTTTAGAAATTAAATATTTAGCCATTGTAGAATCGGCGTTACAACCAAAAGCAAAATCTAAAGTGGGTGCTGGAGGTTTATGGCAATTTATGCCAGCAACAGGAAAACAGTATAAATTGAATATTACAACTTATGTTGACGAGCGTCATGATCCCATAAAATCAACTGAAGCCGCTTGTCATTATATGATGAATATGTACGCTATTTTTGGCGATTGGAGTTTGGTTTTGGCTTCTTATAATTGCGGACCAGGGAATGTTTCTAAAGCCATTAGACGCTCAGGAGGTAAAACAGATTATTGGGAAATAAGAAAATACTTACCAAAAGAGACCGCTAATTATGTACCTGCTTTTTTAGCCACAATGTACATATACGAGTTTAAAAAAGAACATGGTTTGGTGCCTAAAAAAGCAGAAATGACTTATTTTGAAACCGATACTGTTATGGTAAAACAAGCCATGACGTTCAAACAACTATCTGATTTATTAGATATTTCAGAGGCACAATTGGAATATTTAAACCCAATTTATAAATCAAAATATATTCCGTCAATCGACGATGAATATTTTTATTTGCGCTTACCAAAAAATAAAATTGGAATCTTTGTTTCCAATGAAGAAAAAATTTATGGGTATTTGGCGTATTTAGAACAAGAGAAAATTAATAAGATTCAATTGGCATTACAAGCCAAAAAACGCGACAGTATAGCTAAACAAGATTCTTTAGTGGTCGCAGCAAGTCTTGTAGTTACTAACTCTGAACCTGTTGAGATGGAAGAAGTCATAAAAAAACGTACCAAAGAAGTGGTAAGTAAAAACTTCCATAAAGTGAAAAAAGGGGAAACATTAAGTGAAATTGCCGATAAAAATAACGTGAGTATTGTTAATTTAAGAAAATGGAACAATATTAAAGGAAGCAACATAAATATTGGGCAAAGTTTAGTGATTCAAACTACGAAAAAAGTCACGGTTAACGAAGTCGTCAAAAAACCGAAACCGAAAACCGATATAGTGGAACCAAATGTTGAAAATGCCGTTGCTGAAACCACCGAAAAACCTTCAGAAAACAAATATTCTTCTGCGAAAAGCAAAATTGACATAAAAGAAGATTATTATATCGTACAAAAAGGAGATTCTATTTTTTCAATTACTAAAAAGTTTCCAAATTTAACAGCTGACGATTTAAAAAAGAAAAACGATTTAAAAAACGATAACATTCAACCTGGAATGAAGTTAAAAATTCAAGGATAAAACTTTGTTTTAATTTATTGTTCTCAAAGATAGTTTTTTAGTACGTTTTCCACTCAAGAGCTAAAATTTTGATACGAATTACACAAATTTTCACAGATTAATTTTTGTTAGATTTTGCTAGTTTGTGTAATTTGTTTCAAAAAAACAAGTGCTACAACCTTGCGTCCTTTTAGTTTGCCAACCAAACCTGTATACTTTCAGGCCGTTTTCATTTATTTTTAATAAACTTTCACAAAGGTTTTTTGTTTCAACTCTGAAAATGGTTTAGTTTTGTTTTTCTATTTAAAAAACAAAATGATTCAATTTAAAATAAAGCCGTTTCACGAACTTTCTACTGATGAGCTATATTCTTTGTTACAATTGCGCTCAGAAGTGTTTGTAGTGGAGCAAAATTGTGTCTATCAAGACATGGACGGAAAAGACCAAAAAGGCATTCATGTTTTAGGATATTCAGATGGGATTTTAGTGGCATGTTCTCGCCTTTTTAAACCTAAAGATTATTTTGAATACAGCTCAATAGGTCGTGTAATTGTAAAAGAATCGCACCGAGATAAAAAATGGGGTCACGAGTTGATGCGTGTTTCTATCGATGCAATCAAAACTCTTTTTCAGGAAACCAAAATCACTATTTCTGCTCAACTTTATTTGCAAAAATTTTACGAAAGTCATGGTTTTGTTACTGTTGGCGTAAGTTATTTAGAAGATGATATTCCGCACATTGAAATGAGGAAGTTTTAGGTTTCAGTTTGCAGCAATTAGTTTTCAGTCAAAATTTACCCACAAAGTGTGTCATATTGAAAGCATCTCACGCAACATAATTTTTTAGAGATTCTTTCAGAATGACAAGAATGGGACTAGTTTTGTAAATTAAATCTTCGTAATTACCAACTCTACTCTTCTATCAAATTGCTCGTCTTTGCCTATGATTTGTGTATTTCCGTATCCTTTAAAAGTCATACGTACTTTACTAATACCTCGACTATGAAGAAATTTATACACTCTTTCTGCTCTATTTTTAGAAAGTTCTCTTTTCCTTGTATCCTTGTCAATTGCTTCTTTATGAAATTGAGGTGTACAGCAAACATGACCCTGAATTTCAATATGAATGTTGGGATATCTTTTTAACAAAACAACAATCGTTTCGAGTTGTTTTATGGCACTTTCTTTTAGCTTACTACTACCGCTATCAAAAAGTAATTTGTCTAAATACACCCGATCGCCCACTAAGGCATTTTTTCTAATAGTTTTGTACAACCCAGGTATATTTAATTCTTCCACCACTAAAGGTTTAAAATTTAACACCACATCTACACGGCGATTTTTAGCCCTAGCTTCTGGTATGTTTTCTTCTAAATCTTCATCAATAAGTACTTTGCCTTTTCCTTCAATTTTTACAATAATCTTATATTTCACGCCTTTTTTCACCAACATATTTTTGACACTATTGGCGCGGTCTTGTGACAATTTGTAATTGTAATTTATTTTTCCCACATCATCGCAATACCCATAAATAGAAACACTTTGAAGTCGCGTTGTGTCAATCAAACTTAAAAAATAGACTACGGCTTCAGCTTGTAAAGGTTTTATTTCACGGACATCGGTATCAAAATAAATAGAATGCACCGTTTCTTCTTGAGAAAACCCAAGAAAAGAGGTTAGAAAAAATAGAAAAACGACTATTTTCTTCATTTTATTTTTTTAATATTTGTTTGTATTCTGTTGGGTTATTTAATATTTCTTGTGCTTTTAGTACATCGGAATACTTGCTAGATACATAATCGTAAAATGCTGTTCGATATCCATACCGAAGCAATAATTCCTGAAAAAGAAGGCGTTTTATTTCATCTTTGTTTTTATCCAACTCCTTGTTTTTTGTCTTTTCAATCGCTGCTTCTAACTGGTTGATTTCAAGTTGTAAGTCGGTATCAATTTTATCCTTTTTTGCGGCTTCTAATAACGTTTTTAGTGATTTATCTGTGTTACTGTTTATTTCTACCTTTTCTTTCTTTAGAAACGCTTTAAACTCGTTAAATTCAGCATCAGTAATGCCCGTGCTGTTTTTTGCAGTTGGATTTCTATAATACAATACGTTGGCAAATTCAAAAACAGCATCGGAGTTCGCAATACTTAAACTAGTAGCGCTTTTTTTCATGTCTGCAATTTCTACATCTGGTAAAACACCACCACCATCGTATACGGTTCTCCCGCCTTTGGTTTTAAACGCGTTAAATTCTTTTTCAGTTGTTTTTATGGCTTTTCCGTTAGCGTCTTTTTTACTGTAATCCGTAGCTTGAATACAACGACCTGAAGGGGTATAATATTTTGAAATGGTTACTTTAACTTGGGTTCCATAGGTTAAGTTAAATGGACGTTGTACCAATCCTTTTCCAAAACTTCTATTTCCCACAATTACTGCACGGTCTAAATCTTGCAGTGCACCTGATACAATTTCTGAAGCAGAAGCACTTCTGTCATTTACAATAATAGCTAAAGGAATTTCAGTATCAACAGGTTCGTTTTTTGTTTTGTAAATATGATTATGTGCCTTGTTTTGTGATTTTGTGGTGGTGATGATTTCGTCTTTTGGCACAAATAAATTACAAATATTTACCGCTTCGTGTAGTAAGCCACCCGGATTGTCTCGTAAATCTAAAATAATTTTTGTGGCACCTTGTTCTTTTAAAGCCAATAAGGCTGCTTTGGTTTCTGCAGAAGCTTTTTCGTTAAATTTTTGAAGTACAATATAACCTGTTTTGTCGCTTAATAATTTGTAATAAGGAACGGCTTTTATTTCTACTTCATCTAAAATAATTTGTCCTTTTTTTTCTATTCCTTGACGGAAATATACGATGTCAATTTTAGTGTTTTTAGCTCCTTTTAACAAAGGAGAAGCATCTTCTTTAAAATCTTTAAGTTTCACATCTCCAATTTGGGTAATGACATCACCTGCTTTAAACCCAGCTTTATCAGCAGGCATGTTTTCATACACCTCTCTTAAAATTATTTTATCATCTTTTCTTGTTATAATGGCACCAATTCCGGTATATTCACCCGTATTATTTATTTTAAATTTAAGCACATCTTGTTCATCAAAATATACGGTATAGGGATCCAATTCGTTTAGCATGCTTTTTATAGCCACATCCATTAAGTTGCCTGGATTGGTTTCATCAACATAATTTTGGTTGACAATTTTGTATAGATTTGTAAAAATTTCAATTTGTTTGGCCAATGCAAAAAAATCGTTTTGAAAACTTACGGCTATAAACAGAAATCCCGCTACAAGCGATGGAATTATTACTTTTCTTTTGTTAAAAAAACTCATGAGTTGTGGTATAATATTTTACTAATTTAATTAAAATAGTTGAAACTGATAAAAAAATCGGAATTTACTTTATCGTTTCGCTAAATTTTTGAAATAATTGTATCGTTTTTTCTTCTATTTCTTGATACGATAATTTTTCTTTAGTTTGGTAAAAAAACATAAAAGCATAAGGTGTTTGGAGGCTGTCTTTCAATAGGTTTTGATTTAACCGGTAACATTCTCTTAAAACACGTTTAAAGTAATTTCGGTCAACGGCTCGTTTAAAATATTTTTTGGATACAGAAACGCCCATTAAAATTTTTTCAGAATTAGTTAGGTCAGTATTTTTAACATATACCAATCGTAATGGATATTTAGATATAGATTTTCCTTCAGAAAACAACAGATTTATTGTTTTAAGGCTTTTTAGTTTTTCGTTATTTGGATAAGAAAATTGCATTAGGCAAATGTATAAAAAAGGAAACGGTATAAAAAAAGAAAACCTGTCATTCTGAATTTAGTTCAGCATTTCAGGTTTTTCTTTTTTTAAAATCAGAAACAAGTCTAGAATGATAAAATCAAGTTTCTTGTTACCAAATTTTCACTCTTTTTTCTGGAGCAATGTACATTTTGTCACCAACTTTTATATTAAATGCGTTATAAAACGATTCAATGTTTTGAAGCGGCACATACGCTCTATATTGTCCAGGCGAATGCGTATCTGTTTTTACTTGATTTTTAATAGCTTCATCACGCATTTTACTTCTCCAAATGGTAGACCAAGAAAGGAAAAAACGTTGTTCAGGTGTAAAACCATCAATTAACCCAGGGCTTCCTTTTTCTTTAAGGTAAATTTGCAATCCGTCATACGCTGCGTTTACACCTCCTAAATCGCCAATATTTTCTCCTAATGTAAATTTTCCATCGACATAAATTCCTGGTAACGGTTGCAAAGCAGAATACTGATCTGCTAAAGCCGTTCCTAACGTGGTAAATTGTTTTAAATCTTCATCGCTCCACCAGTTAATTAAGTTTCCTTCTGCGTTATATCTTGAACCCGAATCGTCAAATCCGTGAGAAATTTCGTGCCCAATAACACCACCAATTCCACCATAATTTACCGCTTCATCTGCTCTGTAATCGTAAAAAGGAGGTTGTAATATTGCGGCTGGGAACACAATTTCGTTATTGGTTGGGCTATAATAAGCGTTAACCGTTTGTGGAGACATTCCCCATTCTTCTTTATTGACCGGTTTTCCAAGTTTTGAAACGTTTTCTTTGTTGCTCCAACGACTAATAGCTATTGAATTTTCGTGAAGCGTTCCACCTTGTTCAGGGCTTTTAATTTGTAACGCACTATAATCTTTCCAAGTGTCAGGATATCCAATTTTTACTCTAAATTTTTTAAGTTTTACAATAGCGTTTGCTCGTGTTGCAGGTGTCATCCAAGGTAAATTATTAATACGATTTTCGTATGCTTTAAATACATTTGCAATCATGGCTTCCGCTTTTGTTTTTGCTTCTGCAGGAAATTTTTTCTCAATGTATAATTTTCCTAATGCTTCACCTAAAACACCGTTTACAGTTGCGAGTGCTCTTTCAGTGGCAGGTCTTTGTTTTACAGCTCCAGACAAGGTTTTGCTATAAAAATCCCAATCTGTTTTTTCAATTTCAGTAGTTAATTCGTCAGCATTCGAACGTAAAAGTGTCCAAGTCATATACGCTTTCCAATCCTCTACTTTATTTTCTTTAAGAATGGCGTCTAATTTAGTAAGGTATTTCGGTTGAGATACCACAACAGAATCCAATTTACTAAATCCAGATTTTTCAAAATAAGACGCCCAATTATTGGATGGGGCTATTTTTTGTAAATCGGCAACCGACATTGGATTGTATGTTTTACGACGGTCACGTCTTTCTACTCGGTCTAAAGTGGGTTCCGATAGAGAGATTTCGAAGGCCAAAACCCTTGCTGCTTTTTCAGAAGCGGTTTTTGAATCCATACCTAAATAGCCAAACATTTTAGCGATATGTAACACATATTTTTCTCTTTTTTCTTTCGTGTCAGGTTTGTCAGACATATAATAGTCTTTATCAGGTAAACCTAAACTTCCTGTTCCTACATATACTACATTTTTGTTACTGTTTTTAGCATCTGCTCCTACATAAGCACTCAAAAACCCTAAACTAGCATCCGCTTTTGTTTCTACTAAAAGATTCATTAAATCGGTACTGTTTTTCACCCCGTTTATTTTTTCTAAATATGGTTTGATTGGCGCAATACCAAGTTTGTTTCTAGAAACCGTATCTAAAATCGATTTGTATAAATTTACGGCTTTCGCTTGATCTGATTTTGGGTCTAGATTTTTATTTGCAACCGCTTCGTTTAAAATAGCCATTACATCATCGTCTGTGTTTTTTCTTAATTCGTCGAAACTTCCCCAACGGGTTCTGTCGGCAGGAATCTCGGTTTTATCTAACCAAGTTCCGTTTACATATCTAAAAAAGTCGTCATTTGGTGTTACAGAAGTATCCATAAACTCGGTACGAATTCCGAATTTTTCTGATTTTGAAACTGAAGCATCAACTGATACGCCATCTTTTCCAGGTTGTCCATCTTTTCCAATAGTTACAGAGCAACTTTGAAAAAATAATGTTGTGGTTAACGCAAAACCAGCTACAATTATTTTATTTTTCATAATATAACTTTTTAATAAGGTTAGTTATTTTCGTTTTTATTTTTATGTGAATTACAAATCTATTAAAAAAACTAATAGTATTTATTACTACAACTGTTAATTACATTTCTAATAAGATAAAATAGTCTTATTTTTGTAAAAAAATAGTCTTAAAAATGTTTAAATATAAAAAATTATCTGTCTTTTTTGTTGGGTTGCTTCTGTTAATTTTTGTAGCCATTTATATGTTATTAAATAAAAAAACACTCCCTATAATTACCCCTAGAGAGGTAAATCCCGAGTTGGTAGATTCTTTAGTGCAGCATGTTGGTTACAATCATAAAATTGCACCATTTGCTTTTACCAATCAAAACGGAAAAAAAGTAACAAATAAAGACTACGAGGGTAAAATTTATGTTGCCGATTTCTTTTTTACGACTTGTCAAACCATTTGTCCAAAAATGACTGATAATATGGTTTGGTTGCAAAACAAAATAAAAGACAATCCGAAAGTGAAACTGCTTTCTCATTCTGTATTTCCAGATGAAGATACGGTTGAGGTATTGAAAAAATATGCCAAAGAAAAAGGAGTACTAGATGAAAAATGGAATTTAGTCACAGGAAATCAGCAAGAAATTTATAAAATTGCCCGTCAATCGTATTTAGTTGTAAAAACCGGAAAACCGGAAGAATTATATGACATGGTGCATACCGAAAACTTTGTGTTAGTAGATCAAAAAGGCAGAATTAGAGGCTTTTACAACGGATTAAATATCGATAAAAACGTTAAAGGCGAGAAAAACTTGACACAATTAGTAGAAGATATTGAATTTTTATCTGAAAAAGATTAATTGTATTTCATCTTTCATAAAATTCTTAAACTATCTATAAAACTAAAAAAAGCCATTGGGTTTTGATAGACCAACTATTTCATTATCATCGTCTTCTAATCCAACAACAATATACGAATTATTGAACGAATTAGAATTGGGTAAGGCGCAAATATGTTTTAAAAACTTTCCTTTTCCTTCTTTGGTGTGCAAATTTAATTGGCGTTTTTTATCATAAAAACTATTTTCGTTATTATGAGCCAATAAATTCTTAACCAAAAGCCGTTTATTAATCATTTTTATATGATGAAATTAATAGGATTATCAATCTGAATATTTAGAAATTTAGGGAGAAGATTTTTTTATAATAAATTTTATTCTTCTTTGATATCGTTCAATTTGAAAATGTAAAAAACACTTTTTAAATATTATAATAGTTAATAAATAGTTTAACTTTTTTATCATTAAGAAATTAAGCGCCATTTAGCCTTAATGAAACTTAATTTCTTAATGGTTTAATGTTTTTAAGGAATTTTGGCCCCAATGCTTTCAGACCAAATGGCAAACCAATCTTCTAATTCCAATTCAAAACCATTTAATTTTTCTAAGTTTTTAATTCGATTAACTTGCGTGGTGCCTACAACGGGTTGAATTTTTCCTGGATGTTTTAAAATCCAAGTCAACAGAATCAAATCATCAGAAACATCGTAATTTACTGATAGTTTTTGAAGCAAGCCTTGTAATCGATTGGTTTGTGGAGTGACTTCTTTATAAAAAGCGCCAAGTGGATTCCAAGCCATGGGTTGAATTTGATGTAATTGCATGTAATCCAATTCGCCATTTAGCATAGGATCTATATGCGTAGCGGAAAACTGTATTTGATTACAGGCTACGGAACTATTTTTTCTAATATAATCGGTTTGTGAAGGCGTAAAGTTAGACAATCCAAAATCCAATATTTTCCCAGAATTTTTAAGTTCTGAAATCGCTTCGGCAATTACTTCAGTTTGCATTAACGGACTTGGCCTGTGTAACAGCAAGATGTCTATATACTCAGTTTGTAAATTTTTCAAGGAATTTTCTACACTCCAAATAATGTATTCTTTACTGTAATCGTAGTGTTTTATGCCGTAATCTCTTTCGTCACACATTAGTTTTATACCACATTTAGTTATGAATTGCATGTTTTCTCTTGCAACAGACATAGTTTTCCATGCTTTTCCAAAATTAGATTCTGTAGTATAACCACCGTAAATATCAGCATGATCAAAAGTGGTTATGTTTTGGGATAAATAGGTTTCAATTAGAGCCTGCATCTCAGCAGTATTGAAATTTCTCCCCCATTTGCCCCAATTCATGGTGCCTGCAATCAATTTAGATGTGTGTGAAATCATGGTTTTATTTTTTAGCAGTATTAATTTTTTAGTAGTAGGAAGAAAATAATAGTTATAAATATTTTTTTAACACAAAGAATATCACTCTTTACAAGTAACTAGTTTAGTTCAAAGAAACAAACTCAAATTTTTTATATTCACTAAATTTTTTTACTTTTGCTAAAATACTTAATATACTTTAAATTATGAAAAAATTTATTTTATTTGCTTTATTCTCTTTTTCTTGTGGCTCTTTTGCGCAAGAAGCAACTACTGACTCTAAATGGGCAGTTAGTTTTGGAGTTAATTTCATTGACAACACAAATTCACAAGATAATAACTATTTAGATTTTAGTAATTGGAACTCTACTTATACGTTTTCAAAGTTTTCGGCTCAATATTTTTACAATAGTAACTTTTCAGTTTCTAGTGAATTTAGTATAAACAAATTAGAACGAACTAAAATGCAGAATGGCGGTACAATAAATGAAAATTTATCTTTTTATGCCATTGATGTTAATGCTAGGTATAATGTTGGTAGTTATTTGAAACTTCCAAATCGTTTTTCTTTGGAGCCAATTGTAGGAGTTGGAAACTATTGGACAGATAATGCGCCAAATCAAAGTTTAAATACGGGTTTAGCCATTGGATATCAATTTAATGAATTTTACGGATTAAGATTTCAGACTTTAGGTAAATTTGCTTCAGAGAAACAGACTGTAGGAAACAACATGATACAACATTCTTTGGAATTATATTTCAGATTATAACGGGTGATCACACGAAATTTTTAAGCACCTTTTAGGGTGCTTTTTTTATTTAATTTTTTATTTAATGGATTGGTTTGCCTTATATACAAAGCCTAGAAACGAAAAGGCCGTGGCTGAAAAGCTTGAAGCGCTTGGAATAGAAGCGTATTGCCCAATGGTAACAACGATTAAGCAATGGTCGGATAGAAAGAAAAAAACACAAACACCACTACTTCCATCTTACGTTTTTGTTAGAATGGAAGACTCGAATAGAAAACAAGTTTTTTTAGTTAGCGGCGTAGTACAATTTGTGTTTTGGTTAGGGAAACCAGCTATAATTAGACCACAGGAAATTGAAGCCCTCAAAGACCAATTAAGTACAACAGTAACAAAAGTAGCTATAGAAACATGGAAGCCAAACACCACAGTACAATTAAAAGAAGGGCCTTTTAAAGACCAATTGGCTTTTGTTAATAAAATATCCGCTAATAAAGTTAGCTTAATTTTAACATCTTTAGGGATTCGATTGGTAATTGAGCGTTGATTTTTTATTTGATAGCACTAGTAACAAGACTTGTTTTCAAGTGTATAAAGTTGCTTTATTACATTGAAAAACAATCCCTGTGACAACAAATAAAAGCAAATAGGATTTGTACTTCAGACATTTAAAATAAAAATAGTTTAAACTTCCAATTCTTGTTATTTAAAAAGTTAAAACGGGTTTACTTGCGTTAATTAGTACTATCGGGTGCAAATCCAGGAACAACACTTTTCAATTGTGCAATAACTTCATCTCGGTCTATATGATAAATCCGTTGCAGATTTACATAGATTTCTTCTAATGTGGTATTGCAAGGCATTTCTTCTTTTGCGATAACAATTTTAGGATGATAAGTTGGTAATGTTTCGGCAGAATCCGTAAGCACTTCTTCGTATAATTTTTCACCTGGTCGCAAGCCAGTAAATACAATATTAATGTCTTTATTTGGTGTTTTCCCCGCCAAACGAATCATTTTTTCTGCTAATTCTACAATTTTTATAGAACGCCCCATATCGAACAAATACGTTTGACCACCATTACCCATTGCTCCTGCTTCGATTACTAGTTTACAAGCTTCAGGTATGGTCATAAAGAACCGATTGACTTCAGGGTGGGTAACGGTTACCGGGCCACCTGCTTGGATTTGGTCTTTAAATAATTTTACCACAGAACCGTTAGAACCTAAAACATTACCAAAACGCGTGGACATTACTTGGGTTTTGTGAATGTTTTTTTTACTTTCAAAAGCGGTTTGTACTAACATTTCAGCAAATCGTTTACTCGCACCCATTATATTGGTTGGGTTTACGGCTTTGTCAGTAGATACAAACACAAAGTTTTTCACTGCATACTGCATGGCTAAATCCAAACAATTTTTAGTTCCAAATACATTTACTTTTATAGCTTGTTTGTAGTTTTTTTCTAACAAAGGCACGTGTTTGTATGCGGCAGCATGAAAAACTATATCGGGTTGGTGTTTGATAAATACGGTTTCTAATTCTGCTTTGTTGGTTACATCAATAAGTTCAAAACTACAATTACAATGAGGCAAGTGTTTAGTAAAATACAGTTCAATTTCATACAATGGCGTTTCTGCTTGGTCTAAAATAACAATGTGTTTTGGTTGAAAACCGCCTAATTGTTTTGCTAATTCTGAACCAATAGAACCCGCACCACCCGTAACTAATATGGTTTTATTAGTAAATTGTTCTATGACCTTATTGTTTTTAATAACAATTGTGTCTCTAAATAAAAGCTCTTCCAAATTATAGGTTTGTAGCGTTTCATCAGAGTTGGTATTGTTTTCAATTAATTCAGGTTTGTAAACTTTAATGTCGTTTTGAATGCAATTCTCAATTAATTCTTGTTCTATATCTTCAGGTAAATACCCTTTGGTTAAAACGATATTTTTAATTCCTTTCCATCTCAAATAGGAAATAATTGGCTTTTTAGAATACGCTAAAATATTAATATCGGCAACTTTTTTCCCATTCAGCGAATTATTGGTGTCCAAAAAACAAACCAAATTAAATTTACTTTGCGGAGAAGTAAGCGTTTCAATTAAACTAATGTTATGAGAATTTACACCTATAATAGCAATGCTCTCTTTTGAAGAAAACCGCTTGTCTTTATCCAAATATTGAAATGTTTTCTTTACTAATACACGAAAAGCGATCAAAACAAAAAACACGAAAAAACAAGAATAAAAAAGGGTATAAATTAAAAACACATGTTTCCCATTAAATAGGTAATAGGTCGTGTCAATGAGGATTAAGGTAAAAAAAGAAGCAAAAATCGATTTAAATAACCGCCCGATGTCGTTCAAAGTAGAATAGCGGACAATACCAGCGTAAGTTTTAAAGATTAAAAAATAAAAAACATAGACGCTTAAAGTAATGGAAAATCGCACTCTAAAAGGGAACTCTTCTATAAAAACAACCCCTAATTCTTTAAAAATATAATAACTTGTAAGACTAGTTGAGGTCAGTAACACCACATCAATAAATAAAATCACCCAAGACGGTAAAATCCGCAACCTGGCAAGTGATTTTTGTAGGTAATCAAATCTTTTCATAACACAAAATTACTAAAAAATCCCAAATAAAAAGCGTTAGATAAATTTTTGTTTTGATAATTTAGTAGCACTAAATTTTTATTAAAAAATTAAAACGGTATATTTGCAGGATAAATTCATTATGATTGTGAGAAGTAAACACGTATTGACGGCTTTTTTTATTGGTTTATTTTTAATTGGAATTACTTCGTGTAGCACCAATAAAGATATTTTGTATTTGACGGATTTGTCGGCTCCGTCTCAAAACGATTTTAAATGGTCAGAAATGTACTTGCAACCGAATGATATTATTAGCGTTAGAGTTACTTCGGATGTTCCCGAAATGGCCATAGCGTACAACATAAGTCCTGTTGGACAAAACGCTATGCAAGGTGAGGCCATGCAGCTGCAAGGGTATTTGGTTGCCAATGATGGCACCATTAATATCCCTGTGTTGGGGCTTCAAAAAGTTGTGGGTTTAACCTTAGAATTGGCGGAAAAACAAATTCAAAACGCACTAATTACTAAAGGGTATTTGAAAAATCCAGTAGTGGTTTGCAGGTTGTTAAATGCTAAATTTACAGTTTTGGGTGAGGTTAGAACGCCTGGAACGTTCACCTTTTTTGAAAACAACTTAACATTGCTACAAGCACTGGGTTTAGCTGGCGATTTAAACATAAATGGTATTCGAAAAAAAATTACCATACTTCGAACAGAAAACGGCAAACAAACCTACGGAACCATTGATTTAACTAAAAAAGACTGGTTTCAGTCCCCATATTATTTTGTTAAACCTAATGATGTTATTATCGTGGATCCTAATATAGCTAAAGTAAAATCAGCGGGGTTAATTGGCAATCCTGGAAATTTAATTTCTGTCATCTCGGTGCTTTTATCTAGTTTCTTACTTATTCGATCTCTTTAATTATGGAACCTTTAGACACGCAAGTAGATCAAACGACTACAACAGACCTTAAAGAACTTTTACTAAAATATTTAGCTTACCTTCATTGGATAGGATTAGGAGCAGTAATTGCGGTTACTATCGCTTTTTTTTATTTACGTTATGCGCAACTTACTTATCAAGCCGATAACGTAATTAAAATATTAGACAACAACAATTCAGGGTTTAGATTACCTACCGATGCGATGTCGTTTTTTTCAAGAAACAAGGTAAATTTAGAAAATGAAACAGAGGTGCTTCAATCTTCGTTATTGATTGAACGTGTAGTGGATGCTTTGGATCTACAAAACACATACTTTACAAAAGGAACCATTAAAGAAACAGAAGTTGGACCTTTGTCGCCTTTTTATATCAAATGGCATGGCAGTCCAGAAAAAGTAAACGAAATTCAAACCAAAGTAGTATTAGAATTCACTAAAAATGGTTTTTATGTCAATGGTCAAAAAAGTTTAAAACAATTTAGCAAAATTTATTTTCATCAAGGCAATGCTTATAGTATTCATTTAAAAAACAATTTTAAAGAGGCCCTTTCATCAGGAGATTATGAAGTAAGAAAATTTAAAAAACAAGGCGCTATTCAACTAACCAAAAGCCAAGTTTCTATTTCACCAGTCGGTAAACAAAGCGAGTTGTTGCGCATTACAGTTACTGCCAATCACCCGCAAAAAGCGGCTGATATCGCAAACAAGTTGGCTGAAATGTTTGATCAAGACGGGGTTAATGACCGTCAATTGGTACACCGTAAAACCATTGAGTTTGTAAATAATAGATTTTCCTTTTTATTTAGAGAATTAGACTCTATAGAAAGGAACAAAGCCAATTATAAAATTGGACAAAATATTGCCGATTTCGCGGCGGATGCGGGCGCCTTGTTAGGGACCAAAACAGCAACCAATGCAGAGTTAGATCAAGCTAAGACCCAAGCGATTCTAAGTGAAATTCTAATTGAAACCTTAGGCACAACCAAATGGAATGAACTTTTGCCAGCAAACATTGGCGTAGAGCAAGTAGAAGTGGCTAGCCTAACAGATAAGTATAATGAGTTGGTGTTGTTGCAACAAAAAATGTTGCAATCGGTTGGTGAAAACCACCCGAGTTTAGTAGAGTTACGTGCCAATCAAAAAGAATTAAGAGCTAATTTAAAAGCGTCTTTAGCCACTTACAAAAAAGTGTTACAATCAAAGATAAATGCTATTGTAAATATTAGTAGCGGCCAATCACAGCAGTATGCAGCGCTCCCTTTTCAAGAAAAGGCCATTCGTTCCATCGAGCGACAACAGGAAATTAAAGAAACACTCTATATTATTTTGTTGCAAAAAAGAGAAGAAGCGGCTGTAAATTTAGCCATCATAAACCCATCTATTAAAATGGTGGATCTTGCCAAAGCTACAAACAGCCCTATAAGCCCTAAAAGGCAAATAATTTTTTTAGCCGCATTGCTTCTAGGAATAGGGATTCCCGCAGCTATTATTTATTTGTATTTTTTATTGGATACCAAAATTCACACCAAAAAAGAGGTGGAAGCCATTGTTAAAGAGATTCCAGTAATTGCTGAAATTCCTCACATTACAGATTCGGATAAAATGGTAAAATATCTAGACCGCTCAGTACTTTCAGAAGCGTTTAGAATGTTGCGTACCAATTTAAATTTTTTAATTAAAGACACAAAGGAGTCGCAAGTAATATTTACCACTTCTACTATTAAAGGGGAAGGAAAGACGTTTGTGTCTATGAATTTGGCCATTACACTTTCTACGTTAGGAAAAAAAGTAATTCTTGTAGGTGGAGATTTAAGAAACCCACAGCTGCATAAAATGTTACGCATCACTAGACATAAAAAAGGGGTAACGAATTTCCTGCATGATACGGGTACAACGTTAGAGGACGTTATTGAAAACGGAGCACAGTTTAATTTAAAATGTGATTTTATTTTTTCTGGCACAATTCCACCTAACCCAGCAGAATTGTTGTCTAATGGTCGTTTTGAGTTGTTATTGGACACGCTAAAAAAAGAATATGATTTTGTTATTGTGGATACTGCTCCTACTTTATTAGTAACGGATACTACTTTAATTGCTAATTTAGCTGATGCCTTAGTTTATGTGGTTCGTGCCAATCATACGGATAAAAAATTATTACATTTTATTAACGAACTTAAAACTTTGAAGAAAATTAGTAATGCCGGAATTGTATTAAATAATGTTGGAGAACAAAAAGGGTACGGCTATAAATATGGCTACTCTTACAGTTATAAGTACAATTATGGGTATGGTTACGGATATGGAGCTGACGAATCTATTAAAGCTCGTAAACGAGGCGTATTCAAAACGGTAAAAAAATGGTTCAGTAAAGCGTAACTGTTGCATTTAGTGTCGCCTTTATTTGTTTGTAAACTGTTGATTTGCTGTTACAAGTGACATAATTTTTTGCAAGTACTTCTCAGAAAAGGCATGATGTGCGGTATAATGAACATGACGAACATGATGAAAATCCGTGCCTAAAAAATCATAAAAATCATTTTCCAACAAGCGTTCTGTGATTTTTTTACATTTTTCTCCATAATAGCCTAATAAGGACATGGCATTTAACTGGAATTCCAAATCAAAAGATTTCAATTCTTCAAACGGAATTAGGTTTTTATCCCAGTACAAATACCGTTCCGGGTGCGCCAAAATTAATTGGTATCCTTTTAACTTTAAAGCAAATAGGACGTCCATCAAACCCGCAATAGGGGGACTCATCATACTAAACTCGATAAGTAAAAACGTGTCTTTAATTGGCAACAACGACTCGTCTTTTAGTAAGTCCAATAGCGAATGATCTGCAAAATATTCGCTACTACAACTTGTAATAAAATTCTGGGGCACAAGATGATATGCATTTGTAATCGTGTCTCGAGTATTTGACCACAATCCAGGGTAGGTGTGTGGGGTTGCAATGGCCTCCGTAATACCAAGCGATTGCATGCCGTCAATCATAACTAACGTATCCGCAACAGTTTTTGACCCGTCGTCAATACCAGGAAGCAAGTGGTTGTGGATGTCTACAAACCCATCTTTCCAAACGTCTTTAAATGTTATTGTTTTTTTAGAAATCCAAAACATAATTTTATTTTTTGATACGTGTTGTTAAAATAAAGTTGTTAAATGTAAGCAAAATTTTTAATATTCTTTTTTTCGTTTTTCGTTGTTCGATATTCGTTGTTCGATATTCGTTTTTCGTTGTCCGTTTTTCGTTGTCCGTTTTTCGTTTTTGGATATTAGTTTTTCGTTGGTTGCTAAACGGTTAACGGTTAACGGATAACGGTAAACGGTAAATGTTGTTCGTTTTTCGTTATTCGTTGTTCGATATTCGTTTTTCGTTGGGTGTTGGCTGGTGTTGGTGTTTCCAAAAAACGTTGCTATCCGTGTAATTTGATTTACCTGCGTTCTAAAAAAATTTACTTGTTCAAGAGATGCTTGACAGCATGACAAACTGGTGGTAAATGGATGGTGGTTGTTCGTTTTTCGTTTTTCGTTTTTCGTTGGGTGTTGGCTGGTGGTGGTGTTTCCAAAAAACGTTGCTATCCGTGTAATTTGATTTACCTGCGATCTAAAAAAATTTACTTGTTCAAGAGATGCTTGACAGCATGACAAACTGGGGGTAAATGGATGGTGGTTTTTCGTTTTTCGTTGGTTGCTAAATGCTAAATGCTAATCGCTAAACGATAGACGATTTTGTTGTTCGACAGTTGATTTTCTTAGCACATGAAAACTTGACCCAACTTGAACAACCGAATCAAAAAAAAGTTAGTTAACTTGCTTTCAGTTAGTTGTTTAAATTAAGGTTGATTAATAATTTGTTTTATAGCCCAAGTTAAGCCCAACTCAACTAAACGTACTAGTATAACACTTTGAAAATGTAGTATATTTGAACTTTAATCTCATTTTATGAACCAGGATTCAACTTTACATCTCTTTGAAGCTTATATTCCTTCTAAGCAATGGCGGAGTATTGATAAGGTGTCTGTAAAATACAAAGAAAACAAATGGTTGCGATGGCTGGCATTATTCAATTCCAACCAACATAAGCGCTACTATCTTAAAGTGACGTACAAAGATCAAAAGATTAAATTCATTTCAATTCCACATAGCGTTAAAGACGAAATCAAATCGCAGGTGATGACATTCAACTTTCACATCAACGCATTAAAATAATTCATTTTTTATTTTTAGATTTCAAATAAATGAGTACTTTTGTTATTCAATTTATATGATTTCATGCTGGATAGCTTAATTACTTCAAAAACCCGAATTCGCCTCTTGGTAAAATTTTTTATCAACGCGGCCAATGCTGGATATTTGCGTGGTTTGGCAACTGAAATGAATGAAAACACCAATGCCATTCGCAAAGAGTTAAACAATTTGAGCGAAGCGGGCTATATCGTAAGGGATGCTTCAGAAACAAAGGTGATGTACCGTGCCAATACGTCGCACCCTTTGTTTACCACCTTACAACAAATGATCAGAAAACACATCGGAATTGACAACATCATTGCCCAAATTCTAGAACGTATGGGGGAGGTGACGCGTATTTTTGTCTTAGGCGACTATGCGCAAGGTATCGATTCGGGTACGATTGAAATCGTAATTGAAGGACCTTCGCTGAATGAAAGTTATATTCAGCAATTGATTCCCAAGATAAAAAATGAAATACATAAAGAAGTCAAAGTCCAAATCACCCCTTTGTTTTTAGGTGACGGACTTTTGATTTTTGAAAATAACTAGAAGGGATTTTCCTTTTTTTATTACGGCCTTGTGAACACATAACTTGTGACTCACCAGGCGAAGCTGTGAAAATAATTAGTCAATTAACCGATGAGTCAATGAATCCCAAGTCTGAGGTGTTAAATAATTCATACAACATCTCTAAATAAAAAATTTATCCCTTGATTAAAGACAAAATAATATATCAACCTGATCTTTTATTACAACCTGCAATTGAAGTATGGATTGAAGAGGAAACCGTTTGGCTTACTCAGGCTCAAATGGTGGAATTATTTGAAGCTACAAAACAAAATATTAGTTTACACATTAATAATATATTTAGGGAAGAAGAGCTAGAAGAAATAGCAACTGTCAAGGAATACTTGACACTTCAAAAGGAAGGAAATAGAACTGTAAAACGAAAAATTTTACGTTATAATTTAGATGTAATCATATCTGTTGGATACCGTGTAAAATCAAAGCGAGGAACGCAATTTAGAATTTGGGCTAACTCAATATTAAAAGCGTATTTATTAAAAGGATATGCTCTTCATGGCAGATTAGAACAGATAGAACGAAAAGTGCAACAACACGACCAAAAATTAGAAGAGCTCATTCAAGTAGCTTTACCTCCTAAAGAAGGGGTGTTTTATGAAGGACAGATTTTTGATGCTTATAAATTAATAACTTCTATAATAAGGAAAGCGAAAAAATCTGTACTATTAATCGACAATTACATAGACGAAACCGTTTTGACGCTCTTGTCTAAAAGAGGAAAAAAAGTACAAGCTATAATTTATACCAAACAAATTTCTAAACAACTTGAATTAGATATCCAAAAACACAATGCTCAATACGAATCTATTCAAGTACATCAATTTACAAAAGCGCATGATAGATTTTTGATAATTGACCACCAAGAGGTATATTTAATTGGCGCATCCATTAAAGATTTAGGAAAAAAATGGTTTGCATTTTCTAAAATCAATATCGATGTCAATTATCTACTAAATAAACTAAAGTAAAGAAACACAATACAATCCCCAAACCCACTACCTAAAACCCTAAACCTAAAATTACAACACCCAACACCCAGAAAAAATGAAAAAAGCCATAATAGTCAGCGGATATTTCAACCCCATCCACAAAGGCCATGTCGAATATTTCAATAATGCAAAGGCGCTGGGAGATTATCTTATAGTAATTGTCAACAATGAGAAACAACGCGCTTTAAAAGGCAGCAAGCCATTTCAACAAGAAGAAGAACGCGTGTTCATCGTTTCCAACATTAAAAGTGTAGACCAAGTTTTTTTATCCATTGATGAAGACCGTACCGTTTGCGAAACCATACGTTTCATTCACCAAGAATTACATCATGGCTACCAACTCGCTTTTGCCAATGGCGGCGATCAAAACAACAATTCCATCCCGGAAGTACCAGTTTGCCACGAATTGGGAATTGAACTTTTAGATGGTCTGGGTGATAAAATACAATCATCAAGTTGGTTATTGAAATAAAAAGAAATCAGGATTAGACGTAACGTCTTTTTATAATTTCTTAGATGATTTATAAGATTAAAATAAATTAGTCAATTTAAAAATTCGTATTTAGGTAATACAATAACTAAATCGTTTTCCGTTTTCCGTTTTCCGATGACCGTTTATCGTTTACCTAAAATCGAACAACGGAAATCGAACAACAAAATCGTACACTGTTTACCGACCAACGACCAACGACCAACAAAATCGTCCACCGTTTGCCGTTTAACGTTTAGCGACCATCGAACAACGAACAACCACCATCCATTTACCCCCGGTTTGTCATGCTGTCAAGCATCTCTTGAACAAGTAAATTTTTTAGAACGCAGGTAAATCAAATTACACGGATAGCAACGTTTTTTGGAAACACAACCACCAGCCAACACCCAATACCCAATACCTAAAACCTAACACCCAACGAAAACGAAAAACAAAATCGTCCACCGTTTAGCGTTTACCGTCCACCGAAAAACAAATATCGAATATCCAAAAACGAAAAACGACCAACGACCAACAACCAACGACTAACAAACACATGAATAAAATACTAATCACCGGAGGAGCCGGATTCATAGGATCCAATTTATGCGAATACTTTTTGAGCAAAGGAAATCAAGTAGTATGTTTAGATAATTTTGCAACTGGGCGCCGTCATAATATAGCTCCTTTTTTAGAAAATAAAAATTTCACGTTAATTGAAGGCGATATTCGAAATTTAGAAGATTGTCAAATAGCAACGGAGAGAGTTGATTATGTATTGCATCAAGCAGCACTGGGTTCTGTGCCTCGTTCGATAAAAGATCCTATTACTTCCAACGAGGTTAATGTATCGGGTTTTTTAAACATGTTAGTAGCTGCAAGAGATGCAAAAGTAAAACGATTTATTTATGCAGCAAGTTCTTCTACCTATGGAGATTCAGAAAGTTTGCCTAAAGTAGAAGACGTGATTGGAAAACCTTTGTCTCCCTATGCGATAACCAAATATGTAAACGAGTTATACGCAGACATTTTTAGTAAAACTTATGGTATGGAAACAATTGGTTTACGTTATTTCAATGTTTTTGGAAGAAAGCAAGATCCGAATGGAGCCTATGCAGCTGTGATACCTTTGTTTGTGAAGCAGTTTATGAACCATGAAAGTCCGGTTATAAATGGTGATGGAAACTTCTCAAGAGATTTTACTTATGTTGATAATGTCATTCAAATGAATGAATTGGCCATGCTAACACAAAATCCACAAGCCATTAATACGGTTTACAATACGGCTTATGGAGACAGAACTACCCTTATACAATTAGTACAATTGTTAAAAGATAATTTAGCCCAATTTGACCCTAAAATTGCTGAGGTAGAAGTCATTCATGGTCCCTACAGAGCCGGCGATATTCCACATTCGTTAGCCAGTATAGAAAAAGCAAAAAAGAATTTAGGATACAACCCCAAATATTCCATAGAACAAGGTATTAAAGAAGCTGTTTCATGGTATTGGGAAAATTTGAAATAGTTAAACGTTTATCGTTTGCCGTCCACCGTCTAACGTTTACCGACCAACAAAATCGTCCACCGTCTACCGACCAACGAACAACGACCATCGAAAAACGAACAAAGAACAACGAACAAAGAACTCATGAATAAAATCGCCATCATAGGACTCGGCTACGTAGGCCTACCATTAGCTCGCTTATTTGCAACAAAATACCCAGTAGTAGGATTCGACATCAATCAAAAACGAATTCAAGAATTGCGTTCAGGAACAGACACTACTTTAGAAGTTTCTGACGAAATATTGCAATCGGTTTTAGTAAAAGAAAATCCCTTTGTTTGTCATCCTGAACTTGTTTCAGGATCTCAAAACGGTCTTTATTGTTCCTCAGATTTAAATGACATTAACGATGCCAATACCTACATCGTAACCGTACCTACACCCGTAGACAAAAACAACCGTCCCGATTTAACGCCCCTTTACAAAGCGAGTGAAACTGTTGGTAAACTGTTGAAAAAAGGAGACATCGTCATTTATGAATCTACGGTATATCCTGGTGCTACCGAAGAAGAGTGCATCCCTGTATTAGAAAAAGTATCGGGATTACAATTCAATGAAGACTTTTTTGCGGGCTATTCCCCAGAACGCATCAATCCAGGCGATAAAGAACATACTGTAGATAAAATTTTAAAAGTGACCTCAGGTTCTACACCAGCAATTGGTTTGCAAGTAGATGCCTTATACAAAAGTGTAATTACTGCTGGTACGCATTTAGCTCCTACCATTAAAGTAGCCGAAGCAGCAAAAGTAATAGAAAACTCCCAACGTGATATCAACATTGCGTTTGTGAACGAGTTGGCAAAAATTTTCAATTTGATGGAAATTGATACCCATGCCGTGTTAGAAGCAGCGGGAACGAAATGGAATTTCCTACCATTCAAACCCGGATTAGTGGGAGGACATTGCATAGGCGTGGACCCTTATTATTTAGCACAAAAAGCACAAGAATTGGGCTATCACCCGGAGATTATTTTAGCCGGTCGTAGGCTAAACGACAGTATGGGCGAGTATGTAGCCGCACAAGTGGTGAAACTCATGATTAAAAAAGACATCCAGGTGAATGGTGCCGAACTCTTAATGCTCGGTATAACTTTTAAAGAAAATTGCCCCGATGTGCGCAATACCAAAATTGTAGATGTGGTAGCCTCATTACAAGAATATGGAATTAAAGTAACCATTTATGACCCGTGGGCCAACCCTGTTGAGGTAATGCATGAGTATGGCCTTACCTGTCATGCTGAACTTAATACTGAGCGAAGTCGAAGTACAGAATCAAACCCATCACCCATCACCCATCACCCATCACCAACAAAATACAATGCCATCGTTTTAGGAGTAGCCCATAAGGAATTCCAAAACATAGATTTAGATACGCTGAAAAAGGATAATGCCATAGTGTATGATGTGAAGGGGATTTTGGGAGATTGTGACGGGACGCTTTAGTAGAGGGACTTGGTGAAAAGTAAGCACTACGGCTTCGAGCGCATTTCGACAAGCTCAATAACCACATCAGCCTCTGTTTAGCTAATTAGAAAATTTGTCAATGAAACAATGAGTCAATTTGAATATTAAATAGCGTTGTGAAACGTAGTGAAAACTTCGAGAAACGTAGTGATACAAAAAATATAAAGTAAAAAGTTCTTATTAGAAATTGTCCCCTCGAGAGTTCCGACCCTTCGGAATTCAGGGGTGTAAAGAATTACAACTGAAAACAAAACAAACTAAAAAGTCTACAGCAAGATTGTCCCCTCGAGGGGACTACAGGGGTGTAAAACTGTAAAGAACTAAATGACAAAAAAAACATGAAAATAGGAATCACCTTTAGCGCCTTTGACCTCCTCCACGCTGGTCACATCAAAATGTTAGAAGATGCGAAGCGCCAGTGCGACTATCTCATTTGCGGCTTACAAACCGATCCAACCCTAGACCGACCAGATAAAAACAAACCCACCCAAACCATGGTGGAACGTTATATCCAATTGAAAGACTGCAAACACGTGGATGAAATTGTACCTTATGCCACGGAGCAAGATTTAGAAGACATTTTGCGCGCTTTCAAAATTGACGTACGCATTGTGGGTGATGAATACCGAGATAAAAATTTTACAGGACGTGCTTATTGTGAAGAAAAAGGAATAGAATTGTACTTCAATACCCGAGACCATCGTTTTTCGAGTAGTGGTTTGAGAAAGGAAGTTGCTGAGGTGGAATTAAAGAGAGTGAAATAATGTCTGAAAAAACAATATTAGTAACAGGTGCTGCTGGATTTATTGGATATCATTTATGTGAACAACTATTAAAACAAGGTAATAAAGTTGTTGGTATAGATAACATTAATGGTTATTATGATATCAATTTAAAAATGGCAAGATTAAATCAACTGGGCATTAAAACAGTTTATGAACATAAACTAGCTACAGGAGATATTCATGTTGATAATTTTCATTTTTATAAAATGAATTTAGAAGATCAGGTTCAGCTACCTCTACTATTTAAAAATTATCATTTTGATGTTGTGTGTAATTTAGCTGCTCAAGCAGGTGTTCGATATAGTATTGAAGAGCCTATGGTATATGTAGAAAGTAATATAGTAGGATTTATTAATCTGTTGGAGTGTATGCGAAACTTTAATGTAAAAAAACTTGTTTATGCTAGCAGTTCAAGTGTATATGGGAATAGTGATCAAGTACCCTTTTCAACGGAAGCAAACGTTGATAAACCCATAAGTTTATATGCAGCCACTAAAAAGTGCAATGAGTTAATGGCACATACGTATACTCATTTGTTTAATATACAAACAATAGGTTTGCGTTTTTTTACTGTTTACGGACCGTGGGGAAGACCTGATATGGCAATGTTTCTGTTTACGGATGCAATCTTGAACAATAAGCCAATCAAAGTGTTTAATAATGGTGAATTGTATAGAGATTTTACTTATATTGATGATATTGTTAACGGTGTTTTATCAATAATTGAAAAGCCAAATCCAAAACAGTATACAATATACAATATTGGTAATTCAAAGCCAATAAAATTGTTAGATTTTGTAAATGAAATTGAAACAAATTTGAGTATTGTAGCAGAAAAAGAATTGCTACCCATGCAAGCTGGTGATGTTCAAAAAACTTGGGCTGATGTTACTAATCTTCAGAAAGACTACGATTATAAACCATCAACGGATGTAAAAACTGGTGTTGGTTATTTTATTGAATGGTATAGAACTTTTTATTTAAAATAATGTCATTAAAAAACAAAGCTTTAAGTGGACTTTTTTGGGTAACAATACAACAATTTAGTTCCCAAATTGTAGGTTTTTTGGTATCAATAATTCTAACAAGATTATTATTACCAGAGGAGTTTGGACTTATTGCGATGTTAAGTATAGTAATTGGAGTTGGAGGAGCACTAGTCCAAGGAGGGATGAATTCGTCAATAATTAGGACAATAGATCCAGATGATGATGATTATTCTACCGTATTTTATTTTAATTTAGTTTCTAGCATAATTATTTATGTGATAACATTTTTTTTAGCTAAACCAATTTCTGATTTTTATGACATTCCATTGCTAGAATCAATCACTAAATGCTATGCTATTGTATTTATTATTAATGCATTTTCTAGTATTCAATTTACTAGATTACAAAAAGAAATGATGTTTAAACAAGAAATGAAAATAAAGCTACCTTCTTTAATCTTGTCAGGAATCGTTGGAATTATTTTAGCTTATAATGGTTTTGGAGTTTGGAGCCTTGTATATAGCGCCTTGTTACAATCTTTTTTTTTAGCAATTCAAGTATGGTTAATATCTAGTTGGCGCCCGAAAATATGTTTTAATTCAAAAAAATTTAATTATCATTTTCATTATGGCTACAAACTAACACTCTCTAGTTTATTAGATATTGTTTTTTCAAATTCGTTTACTATAATAATAGGTAAATTTTTTAGCCCAGCACAAGTAGGATTTTATAATAGAGCAGAAACTTTAAAACAACTTCCAGTTAATAATATTTCAAATATTCTAAATAAAATAACATTCCCACTTTTTGCTGAAGTGAAAGAAGATGATGCTCGGTTAAAAGACATTTACAGAAGAATCATGCAAATGGTTTTGTTTTTTGTAGCTCCTATTTTATTAATCATGGCTGCTTTAGGTGAACCTTTGTTTCGATTTTTATTCACAGAAAAATGGGTGCCTGCTGTACCTTATTTTCAAATTTTGTGTTGGGCAGGAATATTATACCCTATTCATGCCTACAACCTCAATATTTTGAAAGTGAAAGGACGAAGTGACTTATTTTTAAAACTTGAAATAATAAAAAAAATAATGGTAGTTGTAATTATTACTATGTCTATTCCTTATGGTATTTACGGATTGCTTTACGGCGGAATTATCACGTCTGTTTTAGCCTTTTTTATCAATACTTATTATTCAGGGAAATTTATAAATTATACATCGTGGCATCAAATTATTGACGTTTTACCAACACTAATTTTAGCAACTATTACAGGTGCAACGGTCCATTTAGTAGATAAATATTTAAGCCAACAATTAATTTCAGATCTTATACGATTAGTTATTGGTACAGCAATAGGCACACTTATTTTTTTGCTACTTAGTAAACTTTTTAAATTAAATGCAATGAACGAACTTATAAATATCATTAAAAAGCAATGATCAACGTAACCAAAACTTTTTTCCCACCAATAGCTGAATACCAAGCACAAGTACAGCGCATTTGGGACAATCAATGGCTTACCAACAGAGGAGCATTGCTACTTGAATTAGAGGAAAAACTTACCGAATACTTAGCCTTGCAACAAAGCAAAATTATTGTAATGAACAACGGCACTATTCCCATTCAAATAGCTTTAAAGCTTTTGGCTAATGGGGGTGAAGTCATTACCACACCCTTTAGTTATGTGGCTACAACAGCAGCCATAGTTTGGGAAAATTGCACCCCTGTTTTTGTGGATATTCATCCCGATTTTTTAACAATAGACGAAACCAAAATTGAAGCAGCTATTACAGATAAAACCACTTGTATATTAGCTACTCATGTATTTGGTAATCCTTGTAATATTGAGGCTATTGAAGCAATAGCCAACAAGCACAATCTTAAAGTAATTTACGATGCTGCCCATTGTTTTGGGGTAACATACAAGGGCAAAAGCATATTTGAATACGGTGACATAAGTACGTGTTCCTTTCATGCTACTAAGTTATTTCATACTGGCGAGGGCGGTGCTTTGTTTACTAAAGATGCTAATTTGTTCCACCAATGTTTTTACTCCCATAATTTTGGACACAACGGACCGCTAGAGTTTCATGGATTAGGGATTAATGGGAAAATATCAGAGTTGCAAGCTGCGATGGGATTGAGTGTGTTGCCACACATGAAAGAAATAGTAAATGGCAGGCAAACCGCTGTAAATTATTACAATACTCATTTAGATTGGAATAAATTAAAGAAAATGCAACTACGAGAAGATACTGTTTGGAATTACAGTTATTATCCTGTGCTATTTGAAAGTGAAGCAGATCTAATAGTAACACAACAGCAGCTAAACCAAGAGCAAATTAACCCGCGTCGTTATTTTTACCCCTCTTTAAATACAATACAGTATGTAAATAGTACCAATGCTTTGGAAATAGCAGAAAGCGTGGCCAATAGAATATTATGCTTACCTTTGTATAAGGAAATTAATATTGAAGAATTACAGAAAATATGTTTAATAACAAATAAATAAATTATGGAAATCACAACTTTTTTACAACATTTTGCTGATGTGTTAGATGACACAGACGCAGCATTAATTACAGCAGAAACTATTTTTAGAGACTTAGACGAATGGGACTCATTAACAGCTTTATCTTTGATAGCTATGGTTGATGATGAATATTCTGTTAAATTAACTGGAGAAGACATTAAGTCTGCGGTTACTTTAAAAGATATTTTTGAAAAAATACAAAATAAATAATAATGGCTACTTTTTCAATTAGCGATATTGCAATAAAAGGCATTTCTTGTTGTGTTCCAAAGAACACGCAACTTAACAGAGAATTGACTTTGATGTCATTTGATGAAATTGAAAAATTTATTGAGGCAACTGGTGTTGAGGAAAGAAGAATTGCAGATAAAAATATTTGTACATCGGATTTATGCTATCATGCTGCTGAAAAATTAATTAGCGAATTAAATTGGAATAAGGAAGATATAGAAGTATTGGTTTTTGTTTCTCAGACTTCTGATTTTATTTTACCGGTTACATCAACTATTTTACAAAATAGATTGGGTCTTTCTCAAAAATGTGTTGCATTTGATGTTCCTTTGGGATGTTCGGGATATGTATATGGGATGTCTATAATTGCCAGTATGATGAAAGCAACTGGTCTTAAACGAGGGTTATTGCTTGCTGGAGATACAAGTAGCAAATTACTTTCAGTTAAAGATAAAAGTACAGTCCCTCTTTTTGGAGATGCAGGAAGTGCAACAGCTTTTGAAATAGATTCAAAAACAAATGATTTATTATTTGATTTAGGATCTGATGGTTCAGGTAAGGAAGCAATAATAATAAAAGATGGGGGAGCAAGAAATAGAATTACAGGAGATTCTTTAGAGTATAAAGAAACTGATTCAGGTATAAAAAGAAATGCTTGTCATTTAGTATTAGAAGGAATGGATGTTTTTAGTTTTGGAATATCGCAAGCTCCTAAAACAGTAAATTTGTTACTAGATAAATTTGAGTTAGATAAAGACACTATTGATTACTTTATTTTTCATCAAGCGAATTTAATGATGAATAAAATGATTATTAAAAAATTAAAGATCCCTCAAGAAAAGGTGCCATATTCTTTACAAAAATTCGGAAACACATCTTCAGCTACTATACCATTAACAATAGCATTAAATTTAAAAGAGCAATTGATAAATGCAAAAAAAGAGGTTATAATTTGTGGATTTGGAGTAGGCTTGTCTTGGGGTACAGCTAAAATATGCTTTGATAATTTATTATTAACTGATATTCTAGAAATATGAGTTTAACAAATAAATATTACACGAATCACGAAGTTTTAAATTTTGAAAAAGAAATTTTCAAAAAGGAATCTTGGATTTTAGTAGCTCATATGTCTGAATTGCAAAATAATAATGATTTTATTTCAATTAATTATTTTGAAGAAAAAATATTTATCCAAAATTTTAATAGTAAAATAAAATGTTTTCAAAATATATGTTTGCATAGATTTAATACAATTCACGAAGAAGAGTCTGGCAACAGAGTAGCTTCTTGTTTATATCATAATTGGGTTTATAACAAAGAGGGAAAGGTATCTGGATTACATTGTAGAAATTCTTTTAGCAAAGAGAATATAAAGGATTTGAAATTAAATGAATATGAAGTTGACTTCTGTGGTAATTTTATTTTTGTCAAATTAATAGAAAATAATTCTACTACATTAAAAGAATATTTAGGTACAATGTATCAAATGTTAGATAGTTTTAGTTACTTTTTAGGAAATAAAACTATTGATTATAATATTGTACACAAAGGTAATTGGAAATTATTACTTGAAAATGTATTGGAATGTTATCATTGTGCTTCAGTTCACGAAAATTCATTTGCTAAGATGGGATATGGTTTTGTGAAACCTGAAAAATTTGATTTTTTCCAAGGTCATAGTTGGTGTGAATTTCCAAAAATACAAGATGTAAAAGAAAATAAACTAATTAAAAAAATATTAGATACAAGAACATGTAAAATTGAAGGATATATGCATTTTTATATTTATCCTAATGTATTTATTAGTTCTGTTGAAGGAAAAGGATTTTATTTTGGTTTTCTTTTACCTCAATCAGCTTCTAAAACAATTTTAAGAGTTAGATATTTTTCTCCAATAATGGGCTCTAATTTAACAGATTCAGAAAATAATATTTTAGATTTTATAAATTCTAGTTCACACGATTCGTTGAATTTAGTTTTGAATGAAGATAAAAAAATGATTGAAAATATTCAATCTAATTTAAATAATGTAAATAA